>CAIKKO010000150.1 GCA_903828025.1 uncultured Sphingomonadales bacterium | reverse complement strand
TTTACCTTCGTGGGCGTGACGATCCGCGCGGAACGCAATCTCGCGCTCTACCTCACGCTGCTGCTGACCTATGGCGCGTTCGGGCTGTGGTACTTGCCCGATTTCCTGAGCGCGCACGGGCTTGATGCGATGTTCGCCGGGTTCGGGGTGCTGACGTTGCTGGCGCTGGGCACTTTGCCGTTCCTGCCGCATGCCTATTCGGCCGAGGAGATGGTCAACCCCGAAGCGCGGCAGCTGCCGACCGTGCTGCTGGTTGTCGCGCTGGCGGGCGTGCTGGCGTATAATATCGCGCAAGGCATTGCCTGGTCGGTGCTGTTTCTGGTCGGCACCGGCGCGGGGCTGGCCGAGCAATCGGTCGCCAATGCGCTGTTCCTCTCGCAGATCCTCGCGGTGGGCGGCGCGCTCGCCTCGGTGTTTCTGGCCGGGCATGTCAGCCGCAACGGCGCGATTGCGTTCGGCATTCTGGCGGGCGCGGCGAGCATCGTGCTCCTGATCGGCAAGCCCAGCCTCATGCTGTTCGTGGCCGGCGTCTGCGGGTTCAATGTGCTGTGGAACTTCGTGCTGCCGTTCATTCTGGGGCGCGTGTGCGATTTTGACGAGAGCGGGCGGATGATGTCGTTCGCGATCATGATGCAGATGATCGGGCTGGGCGGCGGGCCGCTGATCGCCGCGCAATTGCTCGATGGCTCGGGCTACCGTTCGGCCGAGCTGCTGTGCGTGGCGCTGTTCCTCGTCAGCTATGCGCTGCTGCTATTGCCGATCCGCAAGCATCAGGCCTTGTCGGAAGCGGTGCCCAGCGCGCGGTAGCGGCCGGGCGAAATCCCGAAGCGCCGCGCAAAGCTGCGAGTGAAGCTGGCGCTTTCGGCAAAGCCCACCGCCAGGGCGATCGCGCTCACGTTGCGGCGGCTTTCGCGCAGCAGGCGCGCGGCGGCGACCATGCGGTGTTCGTGGAGCAAGGCGCGCCAGCCGGTGCCCTCGCCGCGCAAGCGCCGGTGCAGCGTGGGCACGGACACCTCCAGACTGCGCGCCGCTTCGGCCAGCGTGGGCGGCGCATCGAGCGGCGCGGCTTCGATCAGCACTTTGACTCGTCCCGCAAACGATGGGCCCGGTTCGCGCCCGGCCAGACGGCGGAGGTGCTCCTCCAGGATCGGGTGCAGGCTGGGGCTCAGCACGCGCCCGCGCACTTCGAGATAGCGGCCTTCCAGCGTCAGTGCATTGTCGTCCTGCTCGAAGAACACATCGCAGCCGAAGTAGTCGCGGTAGCGCGCGTAATCACCCACGCGCGCATGTTCGAAGCGCACTTCGCGCAGCTCGATCTCGCCGCCGGTAAATTGCCGGGCAAGGTTGAACATCGCGCCGATGGAATACTCCGCGTCCTGCCGCCGCTGGGTAAGCGACTGATCGAGCACACCATAGGAAAACGTCGCCCAATGGCCTTGATCGGTGAAGTGGTTGCTGCTCGCCTGCTGCATGGTCGAGAGATAGCGAGTGAAGCTGGCGAACGCGGTGCGCAAGTCCGGGGCGCTGAGGAACAAGAAGCTCAGCGGGCCGAGGCTGTCGGACCCGGCCAACCGCCCCGCATGCAGCCCGAAATGCGGATTGCGCACCAGCAAGGCCGCATCCTCGAAGAACGCGATGAAATGGGCGAGGGGGATCAGCCCGTCCGGGTCTTCCAGCACGGCGCGCGTCACCGCGATCTTGCCCAGCAGCCCCGCCGCCGAATGGCCGGTCAGCTCGACGCAATTGGCCACATGCCGCAGGAACTGCGCCGAAATGGTGGGCTCTGCCATGGGCGGCAGACTAGCAGGCACCGCCGCGCGGACAAGCAGCGCGCACGATTCGGACTGCCGGTGATCGCTCTCTCCCCTTCAGGGGAGAGATACGCAGGCTTGGCGCGCAGCGCCTAGCCGAAGTTGAGAGGGGCTTGGGCGTGTATTTGCCCCTCTCCGGGCCCTCTCCCCTGAAGGGGAGAGGGCTATTCACTTGGTTTCGAGCGCGGATTCATAGAAGGCTGCGCCCTGGCCGCCGGCTGCACGCTTGCCCCGAAACTCCCAGTCGCCGCCCATCGCGGTGGAGATCACTTCTTCGGATTCGCTGGGCTGCGCGCCGCAATCCTCGCGGATCGGGGTGGGGCCGTGGACGATGGTGTTGGTCAGTTTGCCGAGGCCTTCGACTTCGACTTCGACGACATCGCCGGGCTGCACCGGGCGGCTGTTGGCAGGCGTGCCCGAGAGCAGCACATCGCCCGGCTCCAGCGTGATCGTGCGCGCGATATCGGCGACGAGGTAGTGCATGTCCCACTCCATGTCGCTGGTATTGCCGTCCTGCCGGACCTCGCCGTTGACATAAGTGCGGATCTGCTTGCCGCGAAAATCCCAGCCGGTGACGAGGCCGGGGCCAATCGGGCAGAGCGTGTCCGAACCTTTCACCCGCAGCATCGAACCCGCGTCGGTATCGCGGAAATCGTGGAGGCCGTAGTCGTTGGCGACCGAGTAGCCGAGGATATAGTCCCCCGCATCGGCAGGCGCGATGTTGCGGCAGGTCTTGCCGATGACGATGGCGATCTCGCCCTCATAATTGAGCCACTTGCAGCGCTCGGGCCGGACCACGGCGCCGCCATGCGTGTTGAGCGCGGTCAGCGGCTTCTGGAAATAGGTGGGGGCGGGGGGCAGTTTGGTGATGAACTCGTTGACCCGGCTGTGATAATTGAGGTGGACGCAGATGATCTTGCTCGGGTTGCAGGGCGCAAGATGCACCGCCTCGCTCGCGCCAATGCTGCGGCCATCGCGCGTGACCAGTTCGTCGCCGTGGCGGGTGGTCAGGATGGGGTAGCCATCGAGCAGGATGCGGCGGTATTCGGTGATCATCGTGAGGCCCTCTTGTCCGTCTGTGCTACGCTTTAGCGGTTCGCGCGGCCACAGGTATTGGCCGCTTCGGCCAAGCTTGCCGGGAGCGCTGCGCTAGAAGCAGGCCTTACACGACCGAGACGAGGTATTCATGAGCAACCTGCAGGGCCTGTTCTATCCGCGCACGCCGACCGGCAAGGCGAGCATCGTGCCGCCGGTGCCGTGGCACTATTCGGGCGAGCTGATCACGCTGGAATACCGGACGGACCCGGCCAAGATCGCCGCGCTGCTGCCCGAAGGCTTCACGCTGGCGGAAGAAGACCCCGGCGCGGTCGCCGCGATCTGGGCGGACTGGCAATCGACCAGCGACGATCCCTTGCAGATCCTCGATCCGGTGCGGGTGCAGTACAAGGAGATGTTCATCGTCGTGCGCTGCCAGTTTCAGGGCAAGACCTGGTCGCGGTGCATCTACATCTGGGTGGACAAGGAATTCGCGATGCTGCGCGGGCAGCATCAGGGCTATCCCAAAAAGCTCGGTTCGATTCAGATGAGCCGCCCGGTCAATGTCGGCAAGGCGGGGCCGCGGCTTGCACCCGGCGGGACGTTTGGCGTGACGCTCGCGGCGTTCGACCGGCGGCTGGCGGAAGGGCGCTTCACCATCACCGAAACGGCGGAACGGCCCGGCTTCGTCAACGGGTTGCCGATGGTGCACAACCGCTGGCTGCCCGCGATCGAGACCGACGGAACGCAGAGCCTCGACGAAGTGGTGACCATGTCGAGCTATGATGTGGACTTTGGCCGCTGCTTCAAGGGCGACTTCGACCTGACCTATTTCGATTCGCCGGTCGAGGAGCTGCTCGATATCGCGCCGCAGGAGAAGATCGCCGCCTATTGGCACGAGGTCGGTGTTTCGTGGCGAGCGGGGACGACGTTGGCGCGCAACAATCTGGTCTGATCAGCAAGGCGCAATGTCCCCCCGCTTCGTCACCCCCGCGCAGGTGGGGGTCCAGGGCGGCTGGCGTTGCGATCGGGGCTCTGGATTCCCGCCTTCGCGGGAATGACGAGGGTTGGTGATGGTGGTGCGGCCGGAAAGACTCTAGCGCACGACAGCGCCGCCTTTCATCACCATGCGCACCTTGCGCACGGCGGTGATATCGCGCGTGGGATCGCCATCGAGCGCGACGAGATCGGCGTAGAGGCCCACCTTCACCGCGCCCAGCTTGTCCGCCACGTGAAAGGCTTGCGCATTGCCTGAGGTGGCCGCGATCATGACGGCGGCGGGCGTCATCCCGGCTGCGGCCATGCTTTCCATTTCACGCATATTTTCGCCGTGCGCGAACACGCCGACATCGCCGCCCATGCAGATCGGCACCCCCGCAGCCAGCGCCAGCCGGAACGCGGCGCGGCTTTGCGCGACGCTGGCCGGAGCCGGTTCCGCGCCGTTCCAGCCGCGATAGCGCGCGATGGCTTCGGCGGCGGCCAATGTCGGGCAGAACGCGATGTGTTTCGCCGCCATCGCCTTGAACACCGCCGCCGTGCCTTCATCGCCGTGCTCGATGGTATCGACCCCGGCGGCGACCGCGCGGCGCATGCCCTCGGCGGTGACGGCATGGACCGCGACCGTGCGCCCGGCATCGTGCGCGGCGGCGACGGCGGCGTCCATTTCGGCCTGCGAGAAGGTCGGCAGGCTCGGTTCCCCGGCGCGGTAGTGGTAATCGGCGTAGAGCTTCACCACGTCCGCGCCCGCCGCGATCTGGCCGCGCACCGCGCGCACCACGCCGTCCGTCCCGCTGGCTTCCTCCGCGCCTTGCGGCACCGGAACGCCCGGCTCGAACCCCTTGGGTCCATAGGCCCCCAGCGCGACGATGGCGCGGGTCGCAACCAGCAGGCGCGGCCCCGGCGTGATCCCGCTGTCGATGGCTTTTTTCAGGCCGACATCGGCATAGCCTGCGCCTTCGGTGCCGAGATCGCGCTCGGTGGTGAAGCCTGCCCGCAGCGTGATTTCGGCGGCTTTCGCGGCGCGCACGGTGCGCAGCGCGAGCGGTTCGTGCAGCACCTGATCGTCCCAATCGACCTCGTTATAGGGGTGCAGGAACAAGTGGCTGTGGCCCTCGATCAGGCCGGGGAGGAGGGTCTGGCCGGGCAGTTCGATCACCACGGCATCGGCGGGCACGGCCAGATGCGGGCCGACCGCTGCGATCCGCGCGCCCTCGACCAGCACTTCCCAGCCCGGATGCGGCGCGGGATCGACCCCGTCGAACACTTGGGCGGGGCGCAGCAAGGTGCGGGTTTGCGGGGCGTCTGCGCGTGCAGGACTGACCAGAACCAACGCCAGCGCACATCCCAACCAGGCCTTCATCGCGCTGCTCCCCACGATCCGCTCACCAGCCCCCGCCAAGCGCCTTGAACACGCTGATCTGGGCATTGGCCCGGTCTGCCTCGGCCGAAGCCAGCGCGGCGCGCGCGGCGGCGCGCTGGCGTTCGGCATCGAGCAGCTGGAGGAAGCTGTCCGCGCCGTAGTCGAAGCGGGTGCGCGAGAGGCGCGCGGCGTCGCTGCTCGCGGTCATCGCGCGGCGCAGTGCCTCCTCGCGCAAGGTGGCGCCGCCGGCGCGGGCCAGCGCCTGCTCGGCTTCCTTGAGCGCATTCAGGACCGCTGCGTCGAACCGCGCGAGCGAGCCCTGCGCGATCGCCTCGTTCTCATGGACGCGGGCGCGGGCGGCACCGTTCAGCGGGAAGTTCCAGCTGATGAGGGGGCCGAACGAATAGCCGAACGAGGTTGCATTGCCGAGATCGCCGACGCGCGGCGCGCCGAGCGAGACGGC
>CAIKKO010000149.1 GCA_903828025.1 uncultured Sphingomonadales bacterium | reverse complement strand
CTGATCTTCTCGATCTCGTCGAGCAACAGCACGGAATGGGGCTGCTGGTCGACAGCGTCGGTCAGCAGGCCGCCTTGGTCGAAGCCGACATAGCCCGGAGGGGCGCCGATCAGCCGGCTGACCGAGTGACGCTCCATATATTCCGACATGTCGAAGCGCTGCAGCGGGATGCCCATGATCTGGGCGAGGCTGCGCGCCACTTCGGTCTTGCCGACGCCGGTGGGGCCTGAGAACAGGAACGAGCCGATGGGCTTGTCCGGGTCGCGCAGGCCCGCCCGGCTGAGCTTCATCGCGCTCGCCAGCACTTCGATGGCCTTGTCCTGACCGAACACCAGCCGCTTGAGATCGCGGTCAAGATGCTCGAGCACCTTCTTGTCGTCGCTCGATACCGACTTGGGCGGAATGCGCGCCATCGTCGCGATGACCTGCTCGATCTCGCGCGCGGTGATGACTTTCTTGCGCTTCGAGGGCGGTACCAGCATCTGCATCGCGCCGACTTCGTCGATCACGTCGATCGCTTTGTCCGGCAGCTTGCGGTCGTTGATATAGCGCGCCGAAAGCTCGACCGCGGTCTTGATCGCGTCGGGTGTGTAGCGGACTTTGTGATGGTCCTCGAACGCGGTGCGCAGGCCCTTGAGGATCTTGATCGTGTCCTCGATGGTCGGCTCGTTCACGTCGATCTTCTGGAACCGGCGCAGCAGCGCGCGGTCCTTTTCGAAGTGGTTGCGGAATTCCTTGTAGGTGGTCGAGCCGATGCAGCGGATCGTGCCGCCAGACAGCGCGGGCTTGAGCAGGTTCGAGGCATCCATCGCGCCGCCGCTGGTCGCGCCCGCGCCGATCACGGTATGGATTTCATCAATGAACAGGATCGCGTGCGGCATTTTTTCCAGTTCGGAGACGACCTGCTTCAGCCGCTCCTCGAAGTCACCGCGATAGCGCGTGCCGGCCAGCAGTGCGCCCATGTCGAGCGAGTAGATCACCGCCTCATTCAGCACTTCGGGCACATCGCCCTCGACAATCTTGCGCGCGAGGCCTTCGGCAATCGCGGTCTTGCCCACGCCCGGATCACCCACATAGAGCGGGTTGTTCTTCGAACGGCGGCACAGGATCTGGATCGTGCGGTCGACTTCCGGCCCGCGGCCGATCAGCGGATCGACTTTGCCGTTCAGCGCCTTCTCATTGAGATTGACGGTGAACTGGTCGAGCGCGGTTTCCTTCTTGTTGCCGGCCTTGGCTTCCGATTTCTCTTCCTGCTGCGGCTGGGCTTCTTCCGCACCCTTGGGATTGCGGTTTTCGACCTGACGGCCACCCTTGCCGATGCCGTGGCTGATGAAGCTCACCGCGTCGAGCCGGCTCATGTCTTGCTGCTGAAGGAAATAGACCGCGTAGGAATCGCGCTCGGAGAACAGCGCGACCAGCACATTCGCGCCCGTAACTGTGTCCTTGCCCGAGGACTGGACATGGAGAATCGCGCGCTGGATCACGCGCTGGAAGCCGGCGGTGGGCTGCGGGTCGGCCTTGTCCTGCGTCTTGAGCGACTGATACTCCTGATCGAGGTACTGGCGCACGACATCGCCAAGGTCACCCAGATCAACCCCGCATGCCTGCATCACTTGCGCCGCATCGGCATCGTCGATCAGGGCCAGCAGGAGATGCTCGAGAGTCGCATATTCGTGGCTGCGTTCCGACGCATTGCTCAGCGCGGAATGCAGCGTCTTCTCAAGGCTTTGGGCGAAACTGGGCATGGCGCTACTTTCTGGCGGATCGGCGGACGGCCGACCCCGGGTGGTTCCCTTGCGGGAGGAGAGCACGCTTTGGATTAACCCTGGCTAAACCAGCAGCGCGGGAATCTGACATTGGGCCGGGCGCATCGCCCTGCACATGAGCAATATGGGTATGCCGCCTCGGTCCGTGAAGGGCGGCACGCATCAAGATCCGTCACCCTCTGGTGCAGGCGATCCAAACAAGGCGTCTGCCGCGCGGCGGTGCGCGGCGGCCTTGCCGCGGTGCGCGCTTACCCGGGAGATCTCGGCTTCGAGCAGGGCGATCCGTTCGCCAAGCTCGTGGTGCGAATAGCTGTCGAGCGACTCCGTGGCCAGCTTGCTGGCCAGATCGCCTGTTCGGCGCGGGCGCTCGTCTAGTTCCATCACCATCCACTTTGTGACCGCTTCAGCCTTGCTGTCAACCGGCTCCATGGGTACTTGGCGCTCCGGGCTGTTTACTATTTTTCGGCGCGGGCGGTTCGCGCCGGACCGGTTCAAGGGGGCGTGGCATGAAGCCGTTACCAGCGACGATGACCGCGATGGGTTTCGATACCCCCGGCGGACCGGAGGCGCTGCGCCCTGAAACGCTGCCTTTGCCTGTCCCAGGCCCCGGCCAGGTGCTGCTGCGGGTCGCGTTTGCAGGCGTCAACCGGCCAGACGTGATCCAGCGCCAGGGCTTCTATCCGCCGCCGCCGGGGGCCTCGCCGATTCCGGGGCTGGAAGTTGCGGGGCAAGTGGTCGCCACCGGGGATGGCGTAACAAGTCCGTTCCTCGGCCAGATCGTCTGCGCGCTGGTTTCGGGCGGCGGGTATGCCGAGTACTGTCTTGCCGAAGCTGCGCTGTGCCTGCCGGTGCCGGAAGGCCTGCCGCTCGATCAGGCCGCAGCGCTGCCCGAAACTTTGTTCACGGTTTGGCACAATGTGTTCGAACGCGGCTGGGCGACTGAAGGCGAACGTGTCCTTGTCCATGGCGGCACCAGCGGCATCGGCACGATGGCGATCCTGTTGGGCAAGCTCTTCGGCCTGACGGTTATTGTCACGTGCGGCGGCCCCGAGAAATGCGCCGCCGCGCTGGAACTCGGCGCGGCCCATGCTATTGATTACAAGGCCACGGACTTCGTCGAGGAAGTGGCGTGCATCACCCATGGCGAGGGCGTGCATCTGGTTCTCGACATGGTTGCAGGCGATTATGTGGCGCGCAACCTCAAGTGTCTGGGCGACGACGGGCGGCACGTGACGATTGCGGTGCAAGGCGGCGTGCGCGCGGAAATCAACATGGCCGAAGTGATGCGGCGGCGATTGACCCTGACCGGCTCGACACTGCGGCAAAGATCAAATGAATTCAAAGGTTTACTTGCGGATGAGATCCATGAGACGGTCTGGCCGCTGGTGGCTGATGGCTTGCTCCGGCCAGTCATGGACAGGGCATTTCCTCTGGCCGAAGCCGGAGCGGCGCATGCCCGGATGGAAGGCGGCTCGCACATCGGCAAGATCGTTCTCGCTGTCGGCGAATAGCGCGATTGCCGCGAACAGGCCGGAATAGGCTTGCCGTTCGGGGCACGGTCGCCTACATCGGTGGCAAGATGGCCGCTCCGCAAGGGGCGGCCCTTATTGTTTCTGCTGTCCAGAGAGGCTCCCCTTGAGCAACCAGCCCACCTATCCGCTGATGCCGCATGCCACCGCATCGTGGCTTGTCGACAACACCGCGCTGACTTTCGAGCAGATCGCCGAGTTCTGCGGGCTGCATATCCTTGAAGTGCAGGCGATGGCCGATGATCTGGCCGGCGCCAAGTACACGGGCCGCGATCCGGTTCACTCGGGCGAGTTGACCCAGAGCGAGATCGAGCGCGGGCAGGACAACGCGGAATATCGCCTCAAGATGCAGAAGGCCCCGATTTCGGTCAGTCGCACCAAGGGTCCGCGCTACACGCCGGTGTCAAAACGGCAGGACAAGCCTGACGGCATCGCGTGGATCCTGCGCAACCATCCCGAAATTTCGGACGCGCAAGTCGGCAAGCTGATCGGCACCACGCGCAACACGATTGCCGCGATCCGCGATCGCAGCCACTGGAACATCGCCAATATCAACCCGAAGGACCCGGTCACGCTCGGCCTGTGCTCGCAAAGAGAGCTTGATGCACTGGTCGCCAAGGCGGCGAAGAAGGCTGGCATCGAGGAAGACGAAACCGCCAGCAACCTGCGTCTTGGCAACGACCGCGACGCTCTGATCGAGGAGCTTCGTGCCGAGCGCGAGGCCCATGTCAAAGCCGCATCGCAGGCTGCGCAGGAAGCCGAGGCCGCTGCATGGCTCGAAGCGCGCCGCGCCGAGGGCATTTCCGATAGCTGAGCTGCCGCTGGCAGATAATGCGCAAAACCATCACCCCCTCCCTGCACAGGGAGGGGGTTTTGTTTGCGTCCAGCAGCTTGTCGAAATTCTAGCTGACCAGCGTCAGCGGGGTTTCGCCCTCGATAGCCTCAAGCCCATGGCTCAGGCGGCCGTCGATATGCGCGCCCTGTTCGATCGTCAGGACTTCGTACTTCACGTCACCGTGAATCTGCGCCGATTTGAGAATGACGAGCTGGCTCACTTCAATGCCGCCTCGGACGGTACCGGCCAGCCGCGCGGTCTGTGCCCGGATCGCGCCGTGGATGGCGCTCGATTCGCCCTGGACTAGCGCGGCGCAGGTGATGTCGCCCTCGACATGGCCGTCGATGTGGAGATCGGCGCTGGCGGTGATATCGCCTTTGACCGCCAGATCGGCACCCAGAACGGAAAATGTGCTTGCGGCCATGGTGTTACCCTGCGGTGCCGACCGGGTGGGGTGCTCTGGCACCTGCCCCCGACCCGGAATGGGCTTCTTGGAAAACATGCGGCATCGCCTCCAGAAACGGGCGCGGATCGACCGGTCGGTCATCAATCCGCACTTCAAAGTGCAAGTGTGGTCCGGTCGAGCGGCCGGTACTTCCTATCGCGCCGATCACCTTGCCCGGGCCGACGATCTCGCCCACGCGGGCTTCGATTCGCGACATATGCGCATAGCGCGTGAGCAGACCGTTGCCGTGGCTTATCTCGACACAGTTGCCATAGCCTTGCTTGACGCCGGTGAAGCTCACCGTGCCGGCAGCGGCCGCCAGAATCGGCGCTCCGATGGGGCCACGGAAATCGAGCCCGGCGTGGAACGCGCCGCCACCGGTGAACGGATCGACGCGATAGCCGAAGCCGCTCGAGATATAATCCAGGCTGGCAGGGAGCGTATTGGGAATGCGCACCAGCGCCTGCTCCATCGCGCTCATCCGGGCGAGGCTGGCACCAAAGCGGGCAAATCGGGGATCGAGCGCATTGCCTGATCCCGTAGAAAGCGGGATCAGCGGACCACCCATGGCGCTGCGATCACCCGCCGCAATCATGCCCGGATTGAGCCCGAGGCGTCGGATCGCGGATTCGGCGCGGGCCGAGCGCGCATCGGCGTAGCGGGTGAGTTGCTCGATAAACGCGAGCTGCCGCGCTTCGACTTTGGCGAGGCCGGCTGCTTCAGGCAGGACCATCGAAATTTTGCGCACGGTCTTGGCTGCTTCGGCAGAGCTGTCCGATACCGTTCCAGCGGGCAGCGAGCCGGGCAAGGGGCCAATCGCGCCCTGCACGCTTCTTTCGATGAATTCCTGCCGCTTGGCGAGGTCGCTCGCCACCGAGCCCAGACCCGAGCGATATTGCGCAACGCGGCTTTCCGCCGAAGCGACCGCTGCCTCCCGTTCGAGCAGCGATGCGTGATCATAGGCCGCAAGGGCCTGGGCCACGATCATCCAGCCCATCATCAGGACCCAGAGCAGCACGGCCCCGGCAACCGCCCCGGCCACACGCATCTGCAACCGGGCGGACAGGCGGATGAACCGCACATGCCCGTTCGAACGCATGAAGAATTCGCGGTCCGGGAACCACCCACGCACGCGCGCCACCAGCACCTGCCAGGAGGACTGCGGACGACCGCCGTCCTGAGGCGGCACCGCCTTGCGCCGTATCGTAGTTGGTAAGATGGCGACCCCCGTCCCGATGCGGCTTTGGTTCTATCCGCGCAAGCGCGCCGCTTAGCCACGGCCACCCTCACGGTCGAATCCGCAGCAACGGGTGCAAGCCGAATCGTGCGAGTCTGTCGATGAAGCGTTGCAGATGCGGTTTGGCCGCCATGATTCGCTCGTTCGACTCGGCAAATTGGACACACCAATGCAGGTGCAGGACCGCGACTCGCCTGTCGGTTGAGCTTGCCCGCCTGAGGCCCGCCCAATCAGGCTGACAGCGCGAGCAGGGAATGGTAGGGCCGCGCGATGAATACCGTTCCCTTGCCGACCCGCCAGACCGAGCCGGTCCTTGATGCCGATGATCTGATCGACCGGCTGGCCCGTGCCGGGCGGGCCGCGCAGCGCACGCTGGCGGCAATGTCGTCGTCTGCCCGGCAGGCCGCGCTGGAGCATGCCGCCGCTGCGTTGCGCCGTGCCGCGCCAGCGATCCTTGCAGCCAACGCTGCAGACGTTGTTGGCGGCGAGGCGGCCGGCCTGTCCAGTGCCATGATCGATCGACTTCGGCTCGATGCGGGCCGGATCGAAGCCATGGCCGCCGGTGTTGCCGAAGTTGCGGCGCTGGATGATCCGGTCGGGCGGATCATCGACGAGACGCACCGGCCCAACGGCATGGTGCTGCGCCGCGTGCGCGTGCCGATCGGGCTGATCGGCATCATCTACGAAAGCCGACCCAACGTGACGGCGGATGCGGCCGCGCTGTGCGTGCGTTCGGGCAATGCCGTGCTGCTGCGCGGCGGGAGCGAGGCGGTCAATTCGAACCGGGCGATCCTCGCCGCGCTGGCGGAAGGGCTGGCGGCAGGCGGCGTGCCCGCCGATGCTGTGCAACTTGTGCCGACGCAGGACCGGGCAGCGGTCGGCGCGATGCT
>CAIKKO010000148.1 GCA_903828025.1 uncultured Sphingomonadales bacterium | reverse complement strand
GGGCAAGGGCACGATCATCACGCTCTATGCCAGCCAGGAAGCCGCGATCTACGTGCTCAATGCCAAGCGCGCCGACCTTGCCGAGATCGAGGAGCGCTACGGCGTCTCGGTCGAAGTGATCCCCGAGGGTGAGAACGAAGGCGCGAAGATGCGCGTTGCTTCGCGCGGGCCCAAGCCGGCCTTCCTGCCCCGCTTCGAACCGATCATCGAGCCTGAGGCCGATGATCTGGACGAGGAGGAATACGCGGGCGAGGACGAGGACGAGGACGACACGCAGGACGAACCGCGCGGCCAGCGCGGTCAGGACCGTGACCGCGATCGCGAGGGCGGCGAATCGGAGGGTGATGCAGGCCGCCGCAAACGACGCAAGCGGCGCCGCGGCCGCGGCCGTGATCGGGAAGGCGGCGAGGCTGCTCCGATGTCGGACCGCGAAGGTGGTGAAGCTGAAGCCAGTGAAACCGAAGGCGGGGAAACCGACGCCGATGGCGACGACGGCTCGGATGATGACCGTCCTGACGCCACGGGCGAGGGCACCGAACGCGCCGACGAGCGCGGCCCGCGCAAGCGTCGCCGTCGTGGCCGTCGTCGTCGTGGAGGCCGTGAAGGCACCGAAGGTCAGGCCGATGAGGGCGCTGAAGGTGAAGGCGCTGAAGGCGAAGGCGACGGTGATGACTCTGTAGCCGCTGCGGATGCCGCCGAATCGCTGGTCGCCGCTGTGCCAGAAGCCGCCGAGGCTGAACCCGAAGCCCCAGCCAAGCCGCGCCGTTCGCGCCGCAAGAAGGCCGATGCTGCGGATGTGGTCCCAGAGGCTGAGGTTGCAGTTGAGGCTGCGGCGCCGGTCGCGGAAGCCGAAGCCGTAGAGGCCGAATCGGACAGCGCCGCTGCTGCAGAAGCCGAAGCGGCCCCTGCCAAGCCCAAGCGCACGCGCCGCAAGAAGGCCGATGCAGTGGAAGCCGAAGCGCCCGCAGAAGCGTCCGAGACGGTCGAAGCTGCGGCTGAGCCTGCCGACGAAGCACCGGTCAAGCCCAAGCGCACGCGCCGCAAGAAGGCCGATGCAGTGGAAGCGCCTGCAGCTGAAGCCGAAGCGGCAAGCCCGGAGCCCGCACCGGCACCCGAGCCTGCTGCGCCTGAAGCTGCCGCACCGGACGCTGCTGAACCTGACGCTGGGGCCTCCGCGCCAGCAGCCACGGAAGAGCCCGGCGAGCCCGGCGAGCCCCGTCGCGGCTGGTGGCAGCGGACGTTCGGCGCCTGATCGCCGGTTAGACGACCGGCCAACGAATCAAACCCTCCTCGGCCCGCGCCGGGGAGGGTTTTTCGTGTCAGGCCAGCTTGGTCGCCGCGCCCCACTCCATCCACGCCGCCCAGCGCGGGGTCTTGTCCAGATAGCCCTGCCCGATGGGCTCGACCGCAAAACCGGCGTGGCGCACGGCAGAGGTAATCGGTCGGGTGAGATGGCAGCCGCCTGCAATCGGCTTCCAGTACGGTTCGATCCGGTCCTGCCAGCGCTGCACATCGGCATCGGGCGCGCGCCCATGCTCAAGGAACAGCAATTGCCCGCCAGGGCGCAGGATGCGGCGCAGCTCTGAAAGGACCTGCTGCGGATCGGCCACCGAGCACAGCGTATAGGTGCAGACCACCGTATCGAAGCTCTCGCTTGCGAAGGGTATGGCCTCCCCCACTCCGGCGCGGATATCGGTGGCCCAGCCCTTTTTGGTCGCCTCCGCGCGCGCGAAATCGAGCAGCTTGTCGGACGGGTCGATCCCGGCGAACGCGGTCACCGCATCCCGGTCATAGAACCGCTGGTTGAGCCCGCCGCCGCAGCCGATCTCGAACACCGCGCCGCGCGCTTGCGGCACGATCTGGGCGCGCAAGTCCATGATGCCCTCCGCGCCGCAGCAGGTCCGGATGATCCGCGGCACCACGTGCCGATCCCACAACGCCTTGAACCCCATGCGCAAACCCCGCTGATACCCGGACTGGCGACGATCCTGCACGGCCCGTCGATGCGAGGCAAGCGCGGTCCGAGCAGCCGAATCGAACCGAAAAATTGCTGGATGCCTTCGATTGCAATCGCCCGCAGGCCCGCCATTCCGCGTCAAGAACATGTTATTTATACATTTTTCTCCAATCGAACTATCTGCATGATCGGCGGCGCGTTAGGGGATTCTTAGCAGGTTATCCCTAGAAGAAATCTTGCTCATCCACGGAAGACACAGGGGGTGAGTGGCGCGTGGGGCGCCTACTCAGGAGATCGAACATGACGCTTTTCAAGAACATTCTCGCTAACGAAGACGGCGCTACCGCAATCGAATACGGTCTGATCGCTGCACTGATCGCTGTTGCCGCCATCACCGCCATGGGCGCGCTGGGCAACTCGCTCTCGAACACGTTCAACCTGGTTTCGACCCAGATGAACAACGCTTCGGACGGCAAGCTCTAAGAGCTAGTCGCAAGCGACAAGATTGGGGGCGGGGAACGAAAGTTCCCCGCCCCTTTTCGTTTGTGCGGCGGCTTTGCCGAAACGGTCGGGGCACCGCTCCTGTCATGATGGGCAGGTGCAAACAGCCTGCTCCCCCCTTGCCCGGCGCGTTGGTTTCGCTAAGGACGTCACAGACTTTTGTAGAACCCGATCAGCAAGGACGGCCCGATGGCGACCTTCACGCTTCCGAAGAATTCCAAGGTCAATGGCAAGGCGCGCCACCACCCCGCCGCCACACAGGGCCGGATCCAGAAGTTCAAGGTCTACCGCTACGATCCCGACAGCGGCGAGAACCCGCGCTACGACACGTTCGAGATCGACCTCGACCAGTGCGGGCCGATGGTGCTCGACGCGCTCATCAAGATGAAGAGCGAGGCGGACCCGACGCTCACCTTCCGCCGTTCGTGCCGCGAGGGCATCTGCGGTTCGTGCGCGATGAACCTCAACGGCCGCAATGGCCTTGCCTGCACCACCGCGATTTCCGATCTCAAGGGCGAGATCCGCATCACCCCGCTGCCGCACATGGAAGTGATCAAGGACCTCGTGCCTGATTTCACGCACTTCTATGCGCAGTACGCCTCGATTCGCCCCTGGTTGCAGACCGTGTCGCCCACGCCCTCGGGCAAAGAGCGCCTGCAGAGCCCCGAGCAGCGCGAGAAGCTCGACGGGCTCTACGAGTGCATCCTGTGCGCTTGCTGCAGCACCTCGTGCCCCAGCTACTGGTGGAATTCGGACAAGTTCCTCGGGCCCGCGATCCTGCTTCAAGCCTATCGCTGGCTGGCCGACAGCCGCGACGAAATGACCGGCGAGCGGCTTGACGAGCTGGAAGATCCCTTCCGCCTCTATCGCTGCCACACGATCATGAACTGCGCCAACGTGTGCCCCAAGGGCCTCTCGCCCGCGCGCGCGATTGCGGAGATCAAGAAGATGCAGGTCGAGCGGTCGCTCTGATTTTCAGCGCACCAGACGTCTGACATGCCAGTCGACAACTCCGCCTTCACCTATGGCCCGTCTGCGGACCATCCGGGCTGGTATACCTGGGACCTGAACGATCAGGACCGATTCAACGCGTTTGTCATGGGCCGCCTGCTCGTGCGGCGCGAGGACTTGCCCGGCGGGGGGCCGGCGGTGCGGCTGCGCATGTTTCCGGAGCGCCGCCACAGCAATCTGCTCGATGCGGTCCATGGCGGCATCACGCTCGCGCTGATCGACGTCTCGCTGTTTGCCTGCATGCGCCACGCGATCGACGGTGATGCGGCGGGCTCGGTTACGCTCGATCTTTCCACCCAGTTCATCAGCGCAGGCATCATCGGCAAGCCGCTAGATGCCGTGGTCGAAGTGCTGCGCGAAACCCGGCGCCTCCTGTTCCTGCGCGGCACGGTGGTGCAGGACGACCATCTCGTCGCCGCCTTCAACGGGACGGTGCGCAAACCCTCTGCGCGATGAGCGGGCTGCTGGATCGCTACGCCGCGCTGGTCGCGGCAGGCGAGCTCAAGCCCGATCCCGAACAGGCCGCCGCGGCTGCCCGTCTGGACGCGCTGCAGCAGGCGCTGGAGCGACCGGTTGCCAAACCCGGCGTGCTTTCCCGCCTGCTCGGCAGCAAGCCGCCTGAGCCGCCCAGAGGGCTCTATCTGTGGGGCGGTGTCGGGCGCGGCAAGTCGATGCTCATGGACTTGTTCCATGATACCCTGAGCGTCGCGGCCAAACGCCGTGCGCACTTCCACGAATTCATGCTCGACGTGCATGCGCGCCTGCGCGTGGAACGCACCAAGGAGCGCGGTGATCCGATCCCGCCGGTGGCCGAGGCCATCGCGAATGAGGCCCGCGTGCTCGCGTTCGACGAAATGGTGGTGAACAACAGCGCCGACGCCATGATCATGAGCCGGCTGTTCACCGCGCTGATTGGGGATTTCGGGGTCACCGTCGTCACGACATCGAACCGTGCCCCGCCGGAACTCTACAAGGACGGGCTCAACCGCGAGCATTTCCTGCCGTTCATCGCGCTGATCCAAACCCGGCTCGACGTGGTCGGGCTCAATGGGCCGACCGACTACCGTCTGGCCCGCATGCAGGGCGTGGGCACGTGGCATGTGCCCAATGGCGCGGAAGCCACCGCCCAAGTGCGCGAGGCGTTCTTCCGGCTGACCGACTATCCCCCGGAAGACAGCCTGCACGTGCCGGCGGGGGCGCTCGATCTGGGCGGCGGACGCGTGCTGCATGTGCCCAAGAGCCTGAAGGGCGTGGCGGTGTTCAGCTTCAAGCGCCTGTGCGGCGAAGCACGGGGCGCCGCCGACTATTTGGCAATCGCGCGCCACTATCAAACGGTGATTCTGGTAGGAGTGCCGCAGTTGGGGCCCGATCAGCGCAACGAGGCTGCGCGCTTTGTGACGCTGATCGACGCGCTCTACGAGCACAAGGTCAAGCTGATCGCGACGGCGGATGGCGAACCGGCCGAGCTATACCCGGCAGGCGATGGCCGCTTCGAGTTCGAGCGCACCGCGAGCCGGCTGATCGAGATGCAAAGCCAGGATTATCTGGCGCTGGGGCATGGCGACCAGTGAGCGCGGCAGGTGCCAGAACGAACCTGCCTGCTTAAACCAACCCTAACCGGCCCTAACCGGATCGTCGGCACACAGCATGCACTATAGCGCAGCCTAAAACAAGAAAAGCGCGCAGGATTCCTGCACGCAATTTGTATCAGAAACTCGGGGCGCGCAAACGTTAACGCGTCCCCGACTAATTCCCCCCACGGGGGAGATTACTGCCAGCAAACAGCGTCAAACCTTAACGGCCCCGAAAGATGAGAGCCGATTGATTCGCTATCTTTGCAAAAAGGTGGAGCTCCAGACCTACCGGAAATCCAACCTTTTCAAGGATCAACGGAAGATGATGCGCCAAATCTGAATCATAAAAGCCTCCAGGAACTGCGTGAGGCTTATCGATATCATTAGCGGCTGTGGTTAACAAGGTCTAAACGGACTTTGCCCTTTCCCCCGGGTCGGCCCTTCCCTCCAGACTTGCATCGTAGTCCGCTTCCAGAAGCGTGAACGCCTTGGGCCGGCCCAGATGATAGCCTTGGGCATAGTCGCAGCCCATATCCCGGAGCATCGCCAGCGTCTCTTCGGTCTCGATCCCCTCGGCCACGACCGATTGGCCCAGCGCATGCGCCAGCGCGATGGTGTTGGCCACGATCGCGCGGTCCCGGGAACTCGTGGTGATCCGCGACACGAACCGGCGATCGATCTTGAGTTCGTCGCTCGGGAGATCGGCGAGGTAGGCAAGGCTGGCCTCGCCAGTGCCAAAGTCATCGATCGAGAGCCGGAACCCCATGTCGCGCAACCGGGTCAGATTCTGGCACGCCGCCGGCCGATTGCGCACGCTTGAGGTTTCGGTGATCTCGATGGTCAGCAAAGTCGGATCAATCCCCCGGCGCCGCACGATGGCCGCGAGATTCTGCACCAGATCGGGCTTGTCGACCATTTGGGCCGAGAGGTTGACGCTAATCTGGAAACGCGGTCCACGCGCGTTGAGCGCCAGCGCTGCGGTGATCGCCAACTCCACGACCCAATAGGTCAGCGCGTCGATCCGGCCCGCGCGCTCTGCCTGAAGAATGAATGCATCGGGCGCGATCGGCCCCCGGGTCGGGTGGTTCCACCGGATCAAGGCCTCCGCACCGCACATGCGATTATCCTGAAGGTCCCATTGCGACTGAAAGGCGAGCCAGATGTCGCCGTTGTGCAGACCTTCCTCGATGCGCGCGTGCAGCGAAAGCTCCCACGGAGCTTCGGCAAGCCGGTTCGCCTCGAACAGCTCGATCACCCGGCCATTGGCCAGCGCTTCGTTGGCGCTGGCCAGCGCCGAATTGAACCGGGTCGCCGCATCAAGCCCCTCGTTGCGATCAAGCCCGAAGTGAATATTGGTGTCGAACGTGTGGACGCCGATCGTCATCGGCACCGCGAACAAGGCATGCAGGCCCTGAAGGTGATTGAGCTGGACTTCCAGCGGCCGGGCTTCCTCGCACCAGGCGAAATGTCCGCCGTCGCCGTGAAAAATTGTCTCCGCCCCCGCACCGGCTGACAATCGGCGCGCTATCTGACGGGCACATTCCCCATGGAGATCGCGCGGCAGAGTGGCGAGCATTTCCTCGTACCGCGCGACCACGGCAACCACCATATCCGACCCCACCGGCAGCGGATTGTTGGCCAGCGCCATAAGATTGGGCAAGCCCGACGCGCTGGTCAGCTGGATCCGGCGCGCGCGCTTTTGCCAGGAGCGCAGCCCGCCATAGATCGCGAGGAAAATCATGGCAGCATCGGGCGCGAAAACCATGCCCTGGCAGCGCAAGATCATCGGCAGGACCAGTGCGCCCAGCACCGCAATCGCGTACCATAGGCCCTTGCGCCGCCCTGCGGCACGGCTCCCGGCCGCCACGAGCAGGGTCACCAGCAGCAGGATAGGCAGCGAACCGATATGCGGGCCGAACGAGATCGAGAAAGGCGCCCGCAGCCCTTCGGCTCCGGCAATGTCGAGCGCGACTGCCGGCGCAAAGCCATGGCCGAAATAGAGGATCGGCGGAGTCCGCGTCAGACCTGTCACGATCACCGTGCGCCCCGTCAGATGGCTCGCGGGAAAGTCCTGTTGCAGCAGCTGCGCCCCAGACACTTGTGGGATCGACGACGGATCGACGCTGAAATCCGGATAAAACTGGCTCTCGATCCCCGAGGAAACGCCAGCGAGCTGGCTCGCGACCGTCAGATAGCTCTTGCCGCCCAGCGCAATCGTGTACGGCGACGATGTAGCATAGAGCACGAAGTTGCTGCGCCAGGCTGAGAGCAGAATCGGCGCGTTACCGGTGATCTGCCGGGGCGGCACGCTGATGGAATCGGTTCCCAACTCATCGACTTTGTCCGAACGGCCGATGAAGCTGATGTCATTGCCGAAACTGCGCACCGCCTGCGTCAGCGCCGCATCGCCCTCGGCGCTTTCGCCAACAGGAATGGCGGCATCGAACAGCACTCGGCGGGGCATCTGGCGGCGCAGGCGCTCCAGCAGCTCGGCTTGGCGGGCGGTTGGCCAATCACGGCCGTTGTCGACCGTGACCAGCACGACATCCGACGGCGCGCTGCGCTGGACAACTTTGTAGCCGAGGTTCCAGTAGCCGTGCACCAACGGCTCTCCGGCCGCCAACATCGCCAGAAGCAACGTCGCCAGAACCGAAAACCCGAGAGTGGAACGCAAAAACTGCCGCATCGACCGCCCAAAGGCTAGGTGCCACCGGATTGGTGTCATCCGGGACTAGTCCGAATTGGTTACTATTGCATTAATTTCCACCGCGAAATTTCGAGCGGATTTTGGTTAAATATCTGAAATTATGCGATTAATGCCAAACTTCGATCAAGCATCAGCAGTTGCCAGATCAGGCGGCTGTGATCGCTCGTCCCCGCGATATGCGCTTCTGCCAGTTCTGCCAGGCGCGCCGTATCGAACCATCCGGTGCGCGCCAAAGCGCCGCCAGTCGCCACCCGCCGCGCCTCGTCCGCCAGCGGGCCCCGCAGCCACGCCGCAATCGGCGTGACGAAGCCCATCTTGGGCCGGAACAGAATGTCGTCGGGCAGATAGCGCCGCATGGCCTGCTTCATCAGCCACTTGCCGGTCATCCCGCGCACGCGCAGCCGCTCGGGCAGCCGCGCGCCGAATTCGATCAGGCGGTGATCGAGCAGCGGCTCGCGCGCCTCAAGGCTGACGGCCATGCTCGTGCGATCGACCTTGGTGAGGATATCGCCGGGCAGGTAGAACTTCAGGTCCGCATATTGCGCGCGGTCGAGCCCACTGCGCGCCGGGGCAGCGCGCATGAGGTCGACAAACGGCTGCTCTGCGCGATATTCACCGCGCAGGCGCTTGAATTCGCTGGAATACAGGCTGCCGCGCAAGTCCGCCCCAGTGACGGATAGCGCCCGCGCATAGCCCTCTTCCCCGCTCGCCGCGAGGCTCAGCAGCGTCGTCTTGGCGCGCAAGGGGCGCGGGGCCCAATCGAGCTTGGGATAGAGCGCGCCGAGCCCGCCCAGCACCGGCCGCCGCAGCGCGGATGGCAAAAACCCGCGCACCTGTTCTTCGCGGTGGTGGAAAGTCTGGCGGCGGTATCCGGCAAAGGCCTCGTCCGCCCCGTCGCCAGAAAGCGCCACCGTCACATGCTGGCGCGCCAGTTCACACACCCGGAACGTCGGCAGCGCGGACGCATCCGCAAACGGCTCGTCGAACATCGCGGCGAGGCGGTCCACCAGCGCGAAATCCTCCGCGCCGACCGTGCGCTGGTGATGCTCGGTGCCGTATTGCGCGGCTATGCGCGAAGCGTACTCCGTCTCGTCGAGCGCGGCCACGTCGAAGCCGATGGTGCAGGTCTTGACCGGCTCGCGGCTCGCCTCGGCCATCAGCGCGACGACGCTCGAGCTGTCCACCCCGCCCGACAGGAATGCACCCAGCGGCACATCCGCGACCATGCGCGAAGTCACCGCCTCGCGCAGGTTGTGCAGCATATGCGCGCTGAAATCGGCATCGCTGCCGCGCTCGCGCTCGGCAAACGATACGTCCCACCACTGCACCGGGCGCGGCGGCGGGGCATCGTGGCGGAGCAGACGGTAGTGGCCTGCGGGCAGCTTCTCCCCGCCTTTGAGGATCGCGCGGGTGTCGGGCACGAACCCCCACGCGAGATAGTCCTCCACCGCCAGCGGATCGAGTTCGCGTCGGAGCGAAGGATGCGCCAGCAACTGCTTGAGTTCTGAGCCGAAAATGACGCTGCCATCGGCCAGCGTGGCCATATGCAGCGGCTTCACCCCAAGCCGGTCGCGCGCCAGCAGCAGGGTACGCTGGCGCAAGTCATAGAGCGCGAAGGCGAACATGCCGTGGAGGCGCGGCAGGCAATCGACGCCCCAGCGCTGCCACGCGGCAAGGATCACCTCGCTATCGCCATCGGTGCGGAATGTTGCGCCTTCAGCTTGAAGTTCGCGGCGCAACTCCCTGAAATTGTAGATCTCGCCATTGAACACGAGCATCGCTGCGCCGTCGGACGAGGCCATCGGTTGCGGCGATCCGGCAAGGTCGATGATCGCCAGCCGCAAGTGGCCAAGCCCCACCCCGGGTGCAGTCCACACGCCCTGCCCGTCCGGCCCGCGATGCGCCGCGACGGCGCACATCCGCGCGACCCGATCAGGATCGACCGGCTTCAGGCCCTCGGTGTGGAAGATTCCGGTGATACCGCACATGGCCGGGCGCTTACCGGACCCGCGCCATATGGTCCATCAACGTATCAACCGGTCCGGACGCTGCAAGGAAGGCCCGGATCGCTTCGTCTGGCGGTGGGCCATGTCCGGCTTCGGCGGACAGGATCAGCGTCATCGTGGGGCGCGCGCGCAGCAGCAGCCGGTCGCGCATGTTGGCAAGCTTGAGGCGGGTGTTGCTGCCGGTCAGCAGATCGCCTGTCCGCAGCCAGGTGACCGCGAGGCGGTGGACCGGGCCGGGTGCCTGAATCACGTCGCTCTTGGCATTGGCAAACGCCGGGCCGGGTTCCTCCCACGCCCAGGGACTGCCCAGTGGCAGTGCACCCTCGCCGAAGCCGCCGGCCTCCTTGCCATCGCCCTGCTTGGCATAGAGCGCGAACGACAGATCGACGACATGGCCGTGCCCATCGGCATAACGCCCCTTGAGCCGGTGATCCGCGCCGGTGTGGAGCGGGCTCCACGCAGCATCGGGCGCGTCGGCTGCGCTATGCCAGCCCGGAACTGCGGGCAGTGCGATCAGATCGGGCATCGGCGCGGCCATGCGGTTTGCCGCCGCGCTCCACGCGAGCCCGGTGAGCGCCAGCGCCGCAATTGCGCCGATAGCCGCGCCGGATGGCACCGCCATGCGCTCAAGCCGGGCGATGAGGGAGGAGGCCTCGATCATGGCGCCGTCCACGAGCGGGGCATCGACCGCCCGGTCAAAAAAGCGCCAGCCTGCGGCCATGACCAGCCCCATGACCACGGCAAAGAACACCCAGCCATAGAACACGTGATCGAAGCTCGCGGCGAACTTGATGCCGACTTGGCCGGCGATAAAGATCGTGCCCCAGGCACGCACCCCGTTGGCGAGCACCGGCACCACCAGCGAGAGCACCATGAAGCCCGCGCGGCGCGGCCAGCTCTGGAAGCAGACATTGCACACGAGCACGCCGTAAGCGACCATGGCGATGAGGAATTTTACGCCGGAGCAGGCTTCGGCCACTTCGAAATAGCCGAACCGCGTGCTGATGAACACACCGTCGATGGTTGCGGGCACGTGCGTGAGCGCCAGAATGACCATGGTAAGCTGCGCGGTGATCGTCTGCAGGAACGGGATCAGCTCATCACCGAAGGGCACCAGCGCAAGCATGTAGCCGAGCGGAAACAGCTGCGCTGCCGCAACCCGGGGGCCGAGCAGCGCGAGCGCCGCGCCTTGCAGCATGACCACCACCGCAAGCTGCCGCGCGAGGTTGAGCCCGGAAAATTCGCCCAGCACCCAGAGCAGCATCGCGCCGCCCACCACAATCAGCCCCGGCCACCACGCCGAGGGCATGAGCCGCGCGGTCTCTGCCTTGCGCTGCAAGACCAGCCAGACCAGGATCGGCGGGATCAGCAGGATGTGGTTGTAGGTCGAGCTGTCCCACCACTGCCACGCCATATCGCGCCAATCGCCGAGGAACAGCGCCATAAGCCCCAGCCACACCACCGCGAGGCGCACCAAGGGCGCGCGCCAGTGCGCGGGGATCCGCTCCAGCAGCAGCGTGGCGGCGGGCATGGCGGGCGCTTCAGGCTGCATCGTCAAGGCTTTCGGAGGGGCCTTCGAGCAGCGCACGCAAGGGAGCGAGCACCCGGTCCCAGCCGCATTCCGCGATCACATAGCGCCGCGCCGCGGCACCCATTGCCTCGGCGGCGGGTTTGTCAGCCAGCAAGGTCAGGGCACGGGCCGCAAGTCCATCGGGCGTGTCCGCCAGCGCGAAATGGGGGCAGTCCTTCGCGTCGATGCCCGTCGCGGCGGCCGGCGTGAGCAGCACCGGGCGCGCCATCGCCATGGCTTCGAGCACCTTGTTCTGCACCCCGCGCGCGATCAGCAGCGGCGCGGTGACCACGTCCGCCCCCGCGAGCCACGGCCGCACATCGGGCACCGGGCCGGTCACCACAGTGCCGTTCAACCCCGCCAGCGCGCGCACAGCAGGAGTTGGCGCGCGGCCGACGATGGCGAACCGGGCCTCAGAATGAACTTGCAGAATCTGCGGCATCACCTTGCGCGCAAACACGTCTACCGCCTCGACATTGGGCGGGTAGTCCATCTGCCCGGTAAACACGATGTGCGGACCGGGGCCTTGCATCTCGGCAGCCGGGACCACCGCGGCCGGATCGAAAAACACCGTGTCGATCCCGTTGCCGAGCGCGCGGACATCGGGCGGCGTACCTTCTTCCAACCGGCTTTCAAACAGCGCGCGTTCCTCGCGGCTGATGAACAGGCTGGTCGTGACGCGGCGCGCGGTGCGCTCCTCGAACCGCCGCATCAGCCGCGCCTCGCGCGCATAAAGCAGGCGGCGCGGCAGCGCGCCGGTCTGCGCATAGGCCTCGAACTTGGCCGAATCGACGTCGACAAAGTCCATCACCACGCGGCCCCGGAACGCGGCGGGGACATATTGCGCCATCTGCCCCGAAAACACGAAAATCGCCGCAATCGGGCGGGTTTCGAGCACATGCGCAACATAGCGCTGCAGCCGGGCCGAGGCGAACGCGGCCAGGCTGACGGGCTTGCCCTGCCCCAGCGCCGAGAGCGCGGCGAGCGGCAGCGGCGCGGTGCGGCGCACGAGGCAATGGCTGGCGGCAATTGCGGCGAGCTCGCTCTCCTGCGCCATGTCCGCCGCATCATCCGCCAGCGCGCCGACATGCACCGGCGCGATCCCGGCGATCCGGCGCAGCAGATGGTTCGAGCGAATCTTGTCGCCGCGATCGGGCGGAAACGGCACGCGGTGGGCCAGGAACAGGATCTCGTTCATGCGAGGCCGTGCGCGATCAACGGGCCGAGGCGGTTGGTGATGGCCAGCGGCAGCTTCTGCCACAGCGCGATCTTGGCCTTGTAGCGCGGGCTGAGCGGATTGACATCGCGCGGGGCCGCACCGTCTGCCGTCCACGCCGCATAGCTCAGCGGCTGCGGCTCGAAGCCCCAGTTGCGCTTGAAGTGATAGGCGCCGGTATTGGTCTTGGAACGGCCGAAATCGAAGCGGTCGCAGCCGCGTGCGCGGGCATGGCACATCAGCGCGTAATACATCACATCGTTGGCGCGCAGGCCCCGCGCGGCATGCACCCCGCCGCCCCAATAGGGCATGACCGCGCCGCGATGGTAGAGGCTGAGCACGCTCGCCACGGGCTCGCCCGCGTGCAGCACCGTGAGGATATCGGCATCTTCGCCAAAGCCATCGAGCACGGCAGCAAACAGCGCGCGCGGAAACACCGGGGTGCCGAGATTGCGGACGGATTCGGCATAGACGGCGTAGTGCATCGCGCGGTCGGCATCGGCGCGCCCGATGCGGACTTCCATGGCGTTTGCGAGGCCCTTGCGCACTTCGGCGCGCTGCTTGCGCGGGATTGCGGTGAGCTGCGCGTCGTCGTCAGCAGCCAGCGCGGTGACGAAACCGGCGTGGCTGTCGTGCTTTACGTGCCAAAGTTCACCCAGCGGCATAACACCGCCGCGCAGTTCGATCGTCGAGCAGCTGAGCCGCCGCGCGAGTTCGCTGGCTGCTGCGAACAGTTCGGGCGCCGCCGTCGCTTCGCCGAGCACACCGCCGCCCACGGCAAAGCCGGTCGAAACCAAGGCACGACCGAACAGCGGCGAGTTCACCGCATGGAGCGGCAGCACGGCCTCAATCTCCCCGCCGCGCTCGGCCAGCAGCACATGCGCTTTGTGGCCGGTCGCGCGGGTAACGGCATCGAGCCATTCGGGGCGGTGGAACGGCGTCGCGTCCGCCGCTTCGGCGACAAAGCGCGCGATGGACGCGCGGTCGCCCGGATCGGCGAGGCGGACTTTGATCAAGGCTGGGCGGAATGGCGCGTTCATGCAGCGATGCTCTCGGCATCGAGCCGCGCGGCTTCGGTGGCGACCACCGCATCCATGCGGCCCCAGCTGAACGCCCTTAGCAGGCGCTGCAGCTTGCCCGCCATCACGCCAAGGTTGGTATAGTGCCGGAAGCGCGAGCGCAGCGGCGCATCGCTGCGGCGCGGCTGGTCCGGGTCAATCTCCCACGGATGGAAATAGAACACCGCCGGGCGGCCATCGCGCGTGTTCACCCGCTCCACGGCCCAGCGCGAGAGCGCATACGGCAGCAGCCGGAAAAACCCGCCGCCGCCCGCCGCCATGCGCCGTCCGGCCAGTTCGGCGGTCGTCACCGGCACTTCGATCAGGCCAGAGCCCGCGACCGGACGGAACGCGAAGCGCGGGGCCTCGCGCCAGCCGTAGTGATCGTGGACAATCGGCGCGACGCTGGAGGAATAGGCATAGCCGTGCCGCGCCAACACTTCGTGCGCCCAGGGCGTGCGCGCATCAATCGAGAAACTTGGCGCACGGTAGCCGGTGACCGCCGCGCCGCTGGTCTGCTCGAGCACGTCACGCGCACGGGCGATGTCCTGGGCAAAGGCCACCTCGCCCAGCGTGAACACGCGCTGATGATCCCAGCCGTGGCTGGCGATTTCGTGGCCCGCCGCGGCAATCCGCCGCATCATGGCGGGATGGCGCTCCGCCACCCAGCCAAGCGTGAAGAACGTGGCCTTCACATTGGCATCGTCGAACAGCTGCAGGATCCGGTCGCAATTGCCCTCGACCCGGCGGTCCAGCCCGTCCCAATCGGCGCGCGCGATGACCTGCTCGAACGCGCCGACCTGAAACCAGTCCTCGACGTCGACCGACATGCCGTTGAGCACGGCCTGACGGGTTACCGGGGGAATTGGGCTGGTGCCGGACATGGCCTCAATGGTCCTTTCAGGCAGCGCGGGTCAGGCAGCACGTCTGGGCGCTTCGCTTTCCAGCCACTCGATCAGCATCGTCAGGACATGGCGGATCGCCTGCTCCTGCTCTGCGCCGCGCGCCTCCAGCGTGACCATGCGTTGCTGCAAGGCAGCGAGCGTATCGGACAGGCTATCCAGCCGCGCATCGGCGGGTGTTGCGGCGCTCGACGCAACCGGCATGTCGGCGAGTTCGATAACCGCCTTTTGCAGCTCGACAATCTGCTCGCCATGCGCGGCCAGCGCCTGCTGCAGCCCGGCCAGCGCGGCAGCGGGCAAAGGTTCGGCAGAAGCAGCCGTCGACGTTGTCGGCGGCGGCGCGACCGGAGCGGCCAGCGGCGCGGCCTCCGCCGGATCGGCCAGCGTGCCATCACGCTCCAGATCGGCGATCACGTCCTTGAGCATCGCGGCGTCGATCCGCGTGCGCTGTTCGACCGCGCCCATCAGCAGCAGCCGCCCCACGACCTGATTGATCCGGCGCGGCAGGCAGCCCGTCGCTCGGGCGAGATCGGCAAACACGCGGGCGTCGAATGCGGGATTGCCGCTCCAGCCCACACAGGCCAGCCGGTGGAGCACATAAGGCCCGACTTCATCGGGTTCCATCGCATCGAGATGGTGCGTCGCGATCACCCGCTGGCGCAGCTGTTCAAGGCGCGGCGATGTTTGCAGAAAGTCCCGGAATTCGGGCTGGCCGAGCAGCAGGATCTGCAACAGCGGATGCGCGCCAAGTTGGAAGTTGGAAAGCATGCGCAGCTCTTCCAGTGCTTCGACGCTGAGGTTCTGGGCCTCGTCCACCACCAGCAGGCAGCGGCGACCGGCGCGCGCTTCCTCGTGCAGGAAGGCTTCGATTACCGCGAGCGCGCTCGCCTTGTCGTGCCCGTTAATGGCCAGCCCGAACGCGCGCGCGGCCATATGCACCAGTTCCTGGCCATCGAGCCGACTGGTGACGATCTGCGCGGCGGTCAGCCTCTGGCGGTCGACCCGCGCGAGCAGATGCGCGGCCAGCGTCGATTTGCCAGCACCCACCGCGCCGGTGATGACAATGAAGCCCTCGCCCTGCGCAAGTCCGTAGCCGAGATAGGACAGTGCCTTGCGGTGCGTGCCGCTCTCGAAATAGAATTCGGGATCGGGGGTAAGCTGAAAGGGCCGCCCGGTCAGCTTGTAATAGGTATCGTACATCGCGGGGTACCCTTTAGAAATTGTAGCGCAGGCTGAGCTGGCCGGTCGCGACGAGCTCGTCCTCGACCACCTTGCGGTTGATCGAATCGAGCCCGACCGACGCGCCGCCGATCAGCCGGTTGGTGAACTGACGCGAAACCCCGGCGGTGATGCCCGCCGTGTTGACGTCGGCGAGCGGCGACGTGCCCGATTTGAACCAGGTGTCGTAGATCGCGACGGTGAAGCCCGAGAGCCGGTCGAGCGGCCCGCCCAGCCCCGCGTTCACGTAGTAGGTCTCGTCCGAACGGCCATTGGCGCTTTCCAGCACCGTGCCGCGCGCGCCGATGAACGTGCGGCGCGAATAGCCCGCGCCCACGCCCAGCCGCAGTTTCCCGGCGTTGCGGCTGTAGGCTGCCGTCACGCCCCTGCTGCGGAACGAGGCCGAGGAGAGCGAACCCAGCGCACCGTTGACACAGCCGCTGCTCTTCGCGCCCGATGCGCAGCCCGAGATATCGCCGCTGAACGGATTGCGCTCGGCGGTAAAATCGGTGGGCAGGCTGCGCACCGCATCGCCCACGGTCGAACCGAAACCGGCGATGCCATCGTACACGTTGATATTGAGCGAGCTGCGTGCGTTTGGCGCATAAGACAGCGAACCGTAATAGGTCATGCTGTCATAGCGGTGGCCGACAAAGGCGCTGAGCGAGGTGCGGCGGCTCGGCTTCCACATCACGCCGACATCCCAGGTGAAGCCGATGACATCATAAGCGATTTTGCGCGGCTGGCTCTTGTCCGTCACGTAACGGCCGTCGCTGCCGATGACCGGCACGCCGCCGGGCCCGCGCACGGCATCGCGCGAGGAGACTTTCACATTCTGGTACCCGGCATCGCCGATCAGCGCGACTTCGGAATTCACCGGCACGGTCACTTGCACCCCGCCGCGCAGCTCGCGCACACGCTGGTCGAGGTTGGCGACGTCTTCCTGACTGAAGCCGGCACTCGCGGTCACGCCAATCGGCAACACCGTGCCCGGGGCGATCCCTGCCGAGAGTTGCGCGGCCTGCGCGACCGAGTGGTTGAAAATGTCGCCCTGCGCCGAAGGAGCCCCCGGCACCGTCAGGCGCGGGGTGTTCACTTTGGTGTAGCCGACGAGATAGGAGCTTTTCACCGCCACTTCGCCCACGTGGGTCGAGAGCGCGGGGCCAGCATAGAGCGAATAGACTTGCGCCACGCGGTCGCCGGTGGCGATCGAACCGAGGCTCGAAGCCCCGCTCGCTTCGTAATGCGTGCGCGTGGCCAGGCCGCCTGCCTCGATCGTCAGTTCGCGCGGGATGAGGTCGTGGCGCACCCGGGCGAGGCCCGAGACCGTATCGCTGCTGGCGAAATTGCCCGATTCGGAAAAGCGGCGCTCGTAGCGCACCGAAACTGCGCCTTCGGTCCGCTGCCCGACAAGCGACATGTCCACGCCTGCGGCCACGCTGCTGTAGGTCAGCACCTCGTGGGTCGGTTCGAGCCGGGCAAGCACGCTCTGGTTGAGTTCGATATAGGGCTGAAACCGGGTATGCCCGGCTCCGCTCGAGGTGCCGAGGCTGTGCCCGCCGCGCCCCGAGGAACCAGCAGAACCGCCGCCATCGCTCGCCGAGGGGGCATCGCTGTCCCCCGGATCGCCGTAGGGCATTGATTGCGCACGGGCCTCGCCCGCCACAAGCGCGAGCGCGAACGCGCCTGCAGCAATCGAAAGAGATGTCGTGATGCGGGACATGGTCATTCCTTGTACCCGTAGTAGGTTCCGAAGCGCCGCCCGGTCGGCGAGAAGCGGGTGCAGTTAAGCAGGAGCTTGATGTCTTCACAGCCCGAGAGCATGCCCACGGCATCGCGCAGCGCGGCTTCGCCGGTCTGGTCGGCGCGCACCACCATCAGGGTCTGGCCGACATGGTGGGCAAGCTCCGAGGCGGGCGACGCGGCCAGCACCGGCGGGCTGTCGAAGATGACCACCCGGTTGGGCGCTTGAAAGGTCAGCCGGTCGAGCACCTGCTGGGTATGCGCAGCGGCGAGGTATTCGGTGTCCGAACCGGTCGAATTGCCCGCAGGCAGCACGAACAGCCCGGCGATGTCGGTACCGATGATGCAATCCTCGACCGCCACAGCAGGGTCGGCCAGCGCGTCCATCAGCCCCGGACCGCCAGGCAGACCCAGCGCCGAAAGCACACTCGGTTTGGCGAAATCGGCATCGACGAGCAGGACTTCGGTGTCCTTTTCCGCCGCCATCGAAAGCGCGAGGTTGACCGCGCAAAACGTCTTGCCCTCGCCCGGATGCGCGGAACAGACCAGAATGCGCTCGCCATGGCGGACCCCGCGTCCGGCGCGCGATTCCGCCGCGGCCAGCAGCAGGTGCCGCTTGACGATGCGGAACTCCTCGAGCAGCTCGGTGACCGGCCCCTCGGGCTCGATCAGGCATTGCTCGCGCAGCTGACGGCGATCAATCGGATGAAATCTGCCACGGAACGCCTGGCGTGCGGGAATGCCTTCGAACGCAAGCGGAGCCGCCGACGGACGCGGCGCCGGAGCCGCAGGGACAGGTGCGGCATCCCCAGCGGATGCAGGGGCAGGTGCTGGTGTGGCGGCGGGCGCGGCGGGAATCCGGGGTGCAACCGGCGTCTGGAACCCGCGCAGATCGAACGTGCCCGCCGCCCGCTCGATCAGCGAGGGAGTGGTCGGCGTGCCGGACGGCAGGGGGATCTTGCTCTGTTCGGTCATGATCTCTTGCGCTCCCTCAGGCGACCATGCCGCGTTTCATGAATTCGACGGCGAGCAGCACCACCAACACCAGCCCGAGACTGGCGACACCGCCCGCGAACCACTTGAGATGGCGCCAGTATTCGGTGCGTGCGCGGCGGGTCATGGTGAGCGTGACCGAACCGATCACCTGCATGCCGGTCGCGCGTTCGAGCTGGCCGGTCGTCGCGTAGGACGAGCGCAGCTGCCCGGCTGCAAAAGCCAGACCGCAGCCCGCCCCCACGCCCACGATCAGCACGAGAACCAGAAGCATCGGCCGATCCGGCGCGCTGGGGCTGCGCGGGGTTGTCGGCGGATCGATCACTTCGAACTTGACCGCATTGCGCTCGGTCTCGACCTGGCCGCGCAGACGCAGCTGCTCACGGTCGCGCAGCAGCTTGTCGTACTGTTCCTTGAGCACGTCGTAATCGCGGTTGATGCGCGAGGCTTCGGCCGCGACGCCCGGTTCGTTGTACTGCTGCCCCGTCAGCTGCGCGATTTCCTGTTGCAGCGAGGATTTGCGCGATTGCAGCGCAATCAGGCTGGCCTCGCGGTCGGCCTTGATCGACTGCAGCGAGGCATAAGCCGGGTTGGGCGTGCCGCTATGGCCGCCCTCGCCTGCCGCCGAGCGGGTCAGATTGACGATCTGCGCCTTGAGCGCGATCACGTCGGGATGGCTGTCGGTTAGCCCGCGCGCGCGCATCGCGCCGAGATCGGCTTGCGCCTGTGCCAGCGCACCGTGCGCGCCGCCCTGGCTGCCGGGCAGCGTGATCGTTGGCGGGGTGCCCGAAAGCTGCCCGTTGATCGAGGCGACCGCGCTTTGCGCCGCCAGCAGATCGGATTCGACCCCGCGCAGCTCGGAGCGTGCGCCCTCCAGCTTGCCGGTGAGCGAGCCGGTGCCGGGCATGAACGCGGCGTTCTTGGATTCGAAGGCCTGGCGCTTTTGCTCGGCCGCCTCGAGATCCTTCTGCCGATCAGCCAGCTGCTGGTCCATGAAGGCCAGCGTATCGCTCATCTCGCCGCGCCCGCCGGCCAGGTTCTCCTCGCGGAAGATGTCGATCATCTTCTGCACGATGTCCTGCGCCAGCTTGGCGTTCTGTGCATCGGTATAGCCGCCGCGGCCCGAAAACGCGCTGATCTCGAACAGGTTGTCCTGCTGGCTTATGACCTTGATGTTCTTGGCAAGGCCCGCGACCGCGCCTTCCATCTGCTTGTCGGAGGTCACCTTGTCGCCCAGCCGGGTTGCGCGCACGACTTTCTCGAGATTGACCGAGCTGGTCAGCGTCTGGCGCACGCGCTCGATATCGCGCTTGCGGTCGCCGCCGACACCGATCTGGTCCGAGAGGACATCGTCGATCTGGACGAAAATGCGCGCCTTGGATTCGTAGGTGTTGGGCACCGTGGCCACGACCAGCCAGCCGAGCAGGCAGACCAGCCAGGTCGCCGCCAGCGCAAGCCAGCGGCGGTTCCAGATGCCGTAGAGCGCAATGCGCACTTCTTCATAAATGCTGGTCATGCCGCGCGCTCCGCACTGGCCTGCAAATGCCGCCGCGCCATCAGAACGTGCTTTCCGGAATGATGATCACATCGCCGGGCATCAGCATGACATTGGCGCGGGTATCGCCCTTGCGCAGCAGATCGCCGATGTGCACGCCGTATTCCTTCTGCTTGCCGGTCTGCTTGTCGAAGCGCACCAGCCGCGCCTTGTTGCCTGCGGCGTATTCCGACAGCCCGCCGACCGCGATCATCGCATCTAGCAGGGTCATGTTGGCGCGGTAGGGGATCGAGGCGGGCTTGCCGGTGGCGCCCACGATGCGCACCTGCTGGCTGAACGTGCCCGAAAACTTGTTGACGATGACCGAGACGATCGGCTCCTGGATATATTGCGAAAGCTGGAGCTTGATGTCCTCGGCAAGCATCGAGGGGGTCTTGCCCACGGCGGGCATGTCGGTGATCAGCGGCGTGGTGATGCGCCCGTCGGGCCGCACTTGCACCGATGCGCCAAGTTCAGGGTTGCGCCACACGAAAATGGTCAGATCGTCGAGCGGACCGATCACGTATTCCTCGCCCGGGCCTTCCTGCAGCGCCACGAACGAGGCCTGCGGAAGCTGCGCACCGCCGCCCGAACCCGCGCAGCCGCTGAGCATGAGGCTCACCATGGCCGAAGTGGCCAGCAAACGGGTGAGACGCGGGTAGTTGGGCATCGAGAGTCCTTTTGCGCGCTTCGGGGGCACTCCCGGCAGTCCCTTTGCGGGACGGAACGGAAGAACCCTTGTTTCCGGGCTATCGCCAAAAAGGGTGAAGATACCGTTAGTCCTGATCGCCTATGCGGAGCTCCAGCAAGCGCGATTCCCGCTCAGTCCCGAAAAGGGACGGCTACCACTCAACAGGTTAATGACCGAAAATCAGGAGTTTGCGTTCACCAGTCGTTCAGCCGCCGGGCCGTGGCCGAGGAACTGCGCCGGGCTGGCGCTGGCCCCGTAGGCCCCGGCGCAGAACACCGCGACAAGGTCGCCTTCATCGGCGCGCGGGAACCCGGCTTTGTCCGCCAACCGGTCGAGCGGGGTGCACAGGCAGCCCACCACGCTGGCCTCCTCCTCCACCGGAGCGCCGAAGCGCGTGGCGATGGCGCTGGGGTAATTGCGCCGCACCACGGTGCCGAAATTGCCGCTGGCCGCCAGCTGATGATGCAATCCGCCATCGGTGACGAGGAACACTTCGCCGTGGCTGTCCTTGCGGTCGACAATGCGCGTGAGATAGACCCCGGCCTCGCCCACGAGATAGCGGCCAAGCTCGATGCAGAACGCGGTTTCGCCAAGTACGGCGGGCAGCGCTGCAAACTGTGCCTCCAGCGCCCTGCCCACCGCAGCGAGATCCAGCGGCCTATCGCCGGGGAAATAGGGAATACCGAACCCGCCGCCAAGGTTGCAGGCGGGCAGCGCCGCGCCGCTGTCCTCCGCCAGCCGGGCCGCAAGCGCAATAGTCGCGGCCTGCGTTTCAGCAATCGCCGCCGCATCGAGTGTCTGGCTCCCGGCGTAGATGTGCAGACCGCGCCATTCGCAGCCCGCCGCGATCAGCCGCCGCGCCAATGCGGGCACCAGCGCTGCGTCCACGCCAAACGGCTTGGCGCCCCCACCCATCTTCATGCCCGATCCCTTGAGATCGAAATCGGGATTGACCCGGATGGCAAGGCGCGGCGCGCGCCCCAGCCGCTCACCCACCGCCAAAGCGCGTTCCGCCTCGCGCGCGGATTCGAGATTGAGCGTCACCCCGCGCATGATCGCGGCTTCCAGTTCGTCGTCGCGCTTGCCCGGCCCGGCAAAGCTGATCCGCGCCGGATCGAGCCCCGCCGCGACGACCATCGCCAGTTCGCCGCCCGAAGCAATATCGAACCCGTCGACCAGCCCCGCCATGTGCCGCAGCAACGGCGCGAACGGATTGGCCTTCACCGCATAGTGCAGGCCCAACCGCTCCGGCAGCGCCGCGCGCAAAGCCGCAACACGGGCGGTGATCAGCCCCGCATCATACACAAACAGCGGCGTGCCCGCCTCGACCACCAGCTCAGACGCCTTGCGCCCCGCAATCGCGAGTTCGCCGTCAATCGCGGTAAATCCGGGGGGAATGGGGCCAAGCGGCTTCATGGCTCAGCCCTGTGGCACAGCCCCCGATAATTCCTGGTAAAGACCCGCGCGATCCAGTTTACCATTGGGGCTGAGCGGCATGGCCTCGCGCCAATGGACCCTGCGCGGGACCATGAAGTTCGGCAGCGCCTGCGCCAATGCAGCCAGCAAATCCGCCTCAACCGCCAGCCCCTTCGCGCGCACCACCAGATGAATCGCCTGCCCCAGCGCCGGATCGGGCAGCCCTAGCGCCACCGCCTCGGCCACCAGCCCGGTGGCAAGCGCCGCGTCCTCGATCTCCTGCGGGCTCACCCGGTTGCCGCTGGTCTTGATCATGGCATCGCGCCGCCCGGCAAAGTGCAGCAGCCCCTCGGCATCGCGCCGCACCCGGTCGCCCGACCACACCGCCATGCCGCCCAGCTTCGAGAACGCGGGCGCAGGCCTAAACCGCTCGGCGGTGCGTGCGGCGTCCTGCCAATAGCCCCCTGCCACCAGCGGCCCGGCATGGACCAGCTCGCCCTCCTCGTCCCGCGCAGCCTCGCGCCCGTCGTCGGTGACCACCATGACTTCGGCGAACGGGATCGCCCGGCCCATCGAAGTCGGGTGCGTATCGACCAGCGCCGGATCGAGATAAGTCGAGCGAAAGGCCTCGGTCAGCCCGTACATCGGAAACAGGCGCGCCTCTGGGAACCGGGATCGCAGCGCCCGCACCAGCGGCTCAGTCAGCGCGCCGCCGCTGTTGGTCAGGCGCTTGAGACGCGCTGCCGTCCCCTCAGGCCAGTCCAGTTCGGCCAGTTGCAGCCACAGCGGCGGTACGGCGGCAATCGTGGTGACATCATGCCGCTCGACCGCTTTCACCACATCGCGCGCCCTAAGGTAATCGAGCGGCACCACCGCGCCCCCCGCATACCACGTCGAAAGCAGCTGGTTCTGCCCATAATCGAACGCCAGCGGCAGCACCCCCAGCACCCGGTCGTCTGCGCTCACGCCCAAGTAATGTGCCACACTCACTGCGCCCAGCCACAGATTGGCGTGGCTGAGCATCACCCCTTTGGGCCGCCCGGTCGAGCCGCTGGTATAAAGGATTGCGGCCAAGTCGTCCGGAGCTCCGCTCGATGGCGGGAGCGGATTATGCCGCTCGCAGCTATCCCAAAGATATTCCTCGACGAACAGAATGTCTTGCGCGGCATCTTGCTGATCCAGCGAGGTTAACCTCGCTTCGTTCGCAATCAGCAGCCGCGCGCCGCTATCAGCCAGAATATGCGCAACCTGCGCCCGCTTCAGCAGCGGATTGACCGGCACGTGCACCAGCCCCGCCCGCACCGCCGCCAGCGGCATCAGGCAGGCAGTTTCATTCTTGGGCAGCCATGTCGCCACCCGCGCGCCCGGCTCGCCCACCCGGTCCCGCAACCACGCCGCCAATTGCCCTATACGCCGATTTAACGCCTCATAGCTAAGCGTGTGGGTCCGCAAGACCAGCGCCGGTGCATCGCCGCGCCCCCGCAAGGGGAGATGGTCGAGCGGATAAACGGTGGGATCGGGCGCTGCGGGCACGCGGCTCTCTCGGGAAAGAAGGCAGAAACGGGTCTTGGTTGCTACGGTCTATCACGCTGAACTGACCGAAGCGCAAGCCGACCCGGTGCTGGCGGCGCTGCTTGGCCGTTCGCACGCCAGCGCGCCGTTCGACCGGCTGGACTGGCTGGCGCTTCTGGCGCGGTTGTGCCTGCCCGGCGCGAAGTGCGTGATCGCCGTCGCGCGCGAGGGCGATGCCGTGGCCGCGCTGCCCTTGTGCCGCACCCCCGAAGGCTTCGCGCCACTCGGCAACTGGTACAGCTTTTTCGTTCGCCCGCTCTGCAACGATCCAACCCGCGCCCCAGCCTTGCTCGCCGCACTCACCCGCAGCCTCGCCCCCGCCGGCGCCGCACGCCTCGCGCCCATGCCTGAAGCAGACGCCGAAGCGCTCGCCGCCGCCTTCCGCACGTCCGGCTGGATCGGCACGATCGAGGCCTGCGACACCAACCATATCCTCGAACTCCACGGCCGCGACTTCGCTGCCTATTGGGCCGCGCGCCCGGGGGCCTTGCGCGAAACCGTGCGTCGCAAGGGTGCCAAAGGGATCGTCAACCTCCGCATCGAAACGGCTTTCGCCGAGGCCGACTGGGCCGCCTACGAAGCCATCTACGCGCGCAGCTGGAAGCCAGAGGAAGGCCATCCCGCGTTCCTGCGCGCCTTCGCCAAGGCGGAATCCGCTGCGGGCGCGCTGCGCATGGGCGTGGCCGAAATCGGCGGCCAGCCCGTCGCCGCGCAGTTCTGGACGGTCGAGGGCGGGACCGCCTGGATCCACAAGCTCGCGCATGACGAAGCCTCGCGCCAGCATTCGCCCGGCACGTTGCTTTCCGCCGCGCTGTTTCGCCATGTGATCGACGTGGACCGCGTCCACACCGTCGATTTCGGCACTGGCGACAATCCCTACAAGCGCGACTGGATGGAAACCGCTCGCCCGCGCTACGCACTCGCGTTCTACCGCCCTGCGGCGATCAGCCACTGGCCGCAGCTCGCCAAGTTGGCAGCGCGCCGTGTGCTAAGGACCCGCGCTACCCTTGTTTCACCGCAGGCGGCTGGCTAGACCGCATGACCAACCAGACCGAAAAGGCCCCTTCGTGACGCACCCCGGCGATACCGACACCGCGCTGCGCAGCGTGCTCAGCGATGTGCTGGGGCTGAACGCCGCGCGCGCGGCTGCGCTCCAGGCGGACAGCGGCCTGTTCGGTGCCTTGCCCGAACTCGATTCGATGGCCGTCGCAGGGCTGCTCACCGAACTCGAAGACCGGTTCGGTATCGTGATCGACGATGACGAAATCGACGGCGACATGATCGGCACTTATGGCGAACTCCTGGCCTTCGTCCGGGGCAAGCGCGGCGAGGCCTGAACCGGCGATGCTGGCGACCTGGCCCTGCCCCGGCCCCGCCGGGATCATGGAGGAATTGGCCGCCGCCTTTGACCAGGGCCGCACCGCGCGCCTGCTGATCGTGCCGCCGCTGTTCGAGGAAATGAACCGCACGCGGCGGTTTCTGGTCGAAACCCAGCGCCTGCTCGATCATGCCGGGATCGACAGTTTCCTCCCCGATCTGCCCGGCTGCAACGAAAGCCTGCAAGATTTCGCCGCGCAGAGCCTTGGCAGCTGGCGCGATGCCATGGCCGCCGCTGCGCGCCATCTCCGCGCGACTCATGTGCTGGCGGCTCGCGGCGGTGCGCTGGTGTTTCCCACCATGCTGCCCGGCTGGGTGCTCGAGCCGGTCAAGGGCGCGTCGATCCTGCGCCAGTTGCTGCGCGCGCGCGTCCTCAACGCGCGCGAGGCAGGCCTTGCCGAAGACAGCGGCCAACTGCTCGAACGGGGCCGCAACCACGGGCTGGACCTCGCGGGGTAACGCCTCGGCGCGGCGCTTGTCGCGGGACTCGATGCCGCAATCCCGCAGGACGAAGGCCAGCGCGTGATCCGCCAGTCAGACCTTGGCGGCGGACTGGCAGGGGGCGGCGCGCTGTGGCTGCGCAGTGAGCCCGGCGAAGACCCCGCACAATCCGCCGCGCTCGCCCGGATCATCGCCGGGGGCATCGCCGCATGATCCGCCAGCACCTGACTTTCGCCTGCGGGCGGGACACGCTTGTCGGCACGCTCGACCGGGACTCCGCCACAGGCCCGGCCGGGCTGCTGCTCGTTTCAGGCGGGCGCGAACTGCGCAGCGGCAGTTGGGGCGGTCAGGCACAGATGGCCGCGCGCCTCGCTGCAGCCGGGGTGCCAGTGCTGCGCTACGATCGGCGCGGCGTGGGCCAGAGCGAAGGGCGCGACCCGGGTTTCCAGCATACGCACGACGATATCGCCGCAGCGCTCACCGCATTCCGCGCCGCCGCGCCGGGCCTGCGCAAGGTCATCGCTTTCGGCAATTGCGACGCCGCCGCCGCGCTAATGCTGCACGGCGCGGCGCTGGGCCTCGACGGCCTCGTCCTCGCCAATCCGTGGACGCTCGAGACGGACGAGATCGAGGCCGCGCCCCCCACCGCGCTGCGCCAGCGCTATCTTGCCAAACTGACCAACCCGCGCGAAGTGGTGCGGCTGCTGACGGGGGGCGTGAATCTGGCCAAGCTGCTGCGCGGCCTGCGCCAAGCCGCCAAGGCCCCGACCAAATCCGGACTGCTCGCCGACATGGCCGAGGGCCTCGCCCGCTTTCCGGGCCCCGTCACAATCCTCCTCGCGAGCGGCGACCGCACCGCGCAGATGTTCGCGGCGGTCTGGCCTGCAGATGACGCGCGCATTCGGCGCCACGCCAGCGCGGGGCACAGCTTTGCCGGTCAAGACGCGCAGGACTGGCTGTTTGAGCGCCTGATCGAAGCGACGCGCTGAGCGCGCCGGTTTACTCCGCCGCCACCTTCTGCGCCGCCGCAAAGGCATGCTCGGCCAGAAACCGCTCGGCATCCAAGGCCGCCATGCAGCCCGTGCCTGCCGCCGTCACCGCCTGCCGATAGGTTTGGTCCATCACGTCGCCGCAGGCGAACACGCCCGGGATCGCGGTCTTGGGCGTGCCCGGCTGGACGACGATATAGCCGCTCTCGTCGAGTTCCAGCTTGCCCTTGAACAGGTCGGTCGCAGGCGCATGACCGATCGCGACAAACGCACCGTCTGTTGCCAGTGACGAGGTCTCGCCCGTCACCGTATCGACCAGTTCGACCGCTTCCAGCGCCCCGCCCGGCGCGCCGGTGAAGCGCTCGACCGCCTTGTTCCACAGCACGGTGATGCGCGGATTGCTCATCAGGCGGTCCTGCAGGATCTTTTCCGCCCGCAAGCTGTCGCGGCGGTGGATCAGGGTCACGTCGGGCGAATGGTTGGTGAGGTAGAGCGCCTCCTCCACCGCCGTGTTGCCGCCGCCGATCACCACGACCTTCTTGCCGCGATAGAAGAACCCGTCGCACGTCGCGCAGGCCGAAACGCCCTTGCCGCCCAGTTCCGCCTCGCCCGGCACGCCCAGCCAGCGCGCCTGTGCGCCGGTGGCGATTACCAGCACATCGCCTTCATAGACATCGCCGCTGTCGCCAATGGCGCGGAATGGCGGGCCTTCGAGGCCGACCTCGGTGATCGTGTCCCACAGCATGCGCGTGCCGACATGCTCGGCCTGCGCCTGCATTTCCTGCATCAGCCAGGGGCCCTGGATCACATCGCGAAAGCCGGGATAGTTCTCGACGTCGGTGGTGATTGTCAGCTGCCCGCCGGGTTGCAGCCCTTGCACCACGATCGGCTCCATCCCCGCGCGCGCGCCATAGATGGCGGCGGACAGCCCTGCCGGGCCAGATCCGATGATGAGCATGCGTGTGGTGTGGGTGGTAGCCATTCAAAACCTCCGGTCGGCGCGGGAAATAGGGCGGACCTCTGTAGAATACGAGTCTGCGCGGCGCTCTATTCCCGGATTTTGCGGGAAATCATCCTCAAGTCGTGCACGGCCCTTGCTATTGCAACTCGCTCGCATTAGCGAGAAGCGCCTGAGGGGATCACTTTTCATGGCTGGACTACTGCCAAAACCACTGTTTGCCGTTTCCTGCGCCGTGCTGCTGTTCGCGCTCGCGCCGTCCGCCCACGCAGCCCCCGGGCTTGGCGAAGAAGTCTATGGTGCCACTGTCACCAAGGGGGAAACCGAGATCGAAGCGCGCTACGGGGCTCTGGCAGGCAAGGCGGATGGCGGCACCGATGCACTCAAGCTCGAAGCCGCCGCGACCCCGCTGAGCGGCCTGCGCATCGCCGGATTTGTCTCGCTCGAACGCGCGCCAAACGGCACGCGCAAGGCCACCGAGGCCGCGGTCGAACTGATCCACCCGCTCGGCAAGCTGGGCGGGATCAACGTCGCGGTCTACGGCGAATATGCCTTCGGGCTGAACGGCGAACATGACGGGCTGGAAACCAAGCTGCTGCTCGAACGGCAGGCCGGCAAGTTCGACGCACGGCTTAACCTGATTGCTGAAAAGTCACTCGCACACGGCGAGAAAGTCGAATTCAGCTACGCCGCCTCGGCCGATATCGCGGTCGCGGGCGAACTGCGCGCCGGGGTCACCGCGTTCGGTGAACTGGGCACCTCCCGCCAGTTCCTGCCCCGCGCAGAGCACTTCGTCGGTCCGGTGCTGAAGGGCGAGATCGAAGGGCTCGGCGGCACCGGAAAGGGCCCGGAAATCGGCATCGAGGCGGGCTACCTCTTCGCGCTCGGCAAAGCGCGCGACGACACGAAAGGCCAGTTCCGGCTCCTCGTCGAGCTGGAATTCTAACCCTTCACCTCGAACACCGACCACCCCATGCGCGTCGCCAGCCGCTCCAGCGCCAGCGCGCCGAGCTGCGAATTGCCCTTTGCGTTGAGCCCGGGCGACCACACCGCAATCGTCGCCACGCCCGGCACCACCGCGAGAATGCCGCCGCCCACGCCAGATTTGCCTGGCAGACCCACCCGGAACGCAAATTCGCCCGAATTGTCGTAATGCCCGCACAGCATCATCAGCGCGTTGATCCGCCGCGCGCGCTGGGGCGTCACGATGCAGCGCCCGGTTACCGGATCGCGCCCGTCATGCGCCAGAAACCGCCCCGCCAACGCCAGTTGGCGGCAGCTCATCGCCAGCGCGCATTGGTGGAAATAGACGCCCAGCGCCTGCTCCACCGGATGATGCAGATTGCCGAACGAACGCATGTAGTTGGCCAGCGCAAAGTTGCGAAAGCCGGTCGCCTGCTCGGCAGCCGCCACGCTTGCATCGATCGTGATGCGCTCGTCTCCCGCAAGGCCGCGGACAAAGCGCAGCACGCCCGCAATCGCCTCGGCCGGGGTTCCGCCGCCCAGCAGCACATCGGCCACCACGATCGCGCCCGCATTGATGAAGGGGTTGCGCGGAATGCCCTGCTCGGTCTCCAGCTGGACAATCGAATTGAACGCGCTGCCCGAAGGTTCGCGCCCCACCCGCGCCCACAGCCCGTCACCGATCAGGCCCAGCGCGAGCGTGAGCGAGAACACTTTCGAGACCGACTGGATCGAGAACGGCTCGTCCGCATCCCCGCCAAGGTATTCGGTGCCGTCCGCCAGCACGACCGCGATCCCGAACCGGTCCGGGGAAACGCAGGCCAGCGGCGGGATATAGTCCGCCACGCGTCCGCGCTCGCTCGCCCCGCGCATTTCCTCGGCAATGTCGGCAACGATGGCGGCCAGATTGCTCACTTAAGGTAGCGCTTGTACCAATCGACAATGCGCTCCAGCCGGTCGCGCTGGAAGCTGGGGCGCACAATCCCATGGTTCTGGTCGGGGTACCCCACCAACCGGGTTGGCACGCCGGTCAGCTTGAGCGCCTGATAAAGCTGCTGGCCGCCGATCAGCGGCACGTTGTCATCCGCCATGCCGCCCATGAACAGCGTCGGCGTCTTGATCCGATCAGCGTGCAGCAGCGGCTCCGAGAGGCGCAGCCACAAGTCCGTGTCCTGCCACGGCGCGCCCAGTTCCTGCGAATATTGCTGGATATACTGATCGACCCCGAAGAGCGCAAAGATGTTGCCCTCGCCCGCGCCGCTGAACGCGGCCTTGAGCCGGTTGTCGCGTACGATCAGGTAGTCCGTCAGGATGCCGCCATAGCTCCAGCCGCCTGCGCCGAGACGCGCCGGATCGGCGATGCCTTGCGCCACCGCCCAATCGAACGCGGCATGGAGATCGGCCACGTCCTTGTTGCCCCAATCGGCTGCAATCGCCGCAGCATAGGCATCGCCCCGGCCCGAACTGCCGCGATAATTGACCGCCAACACGGCATAGCCTTGCGCCGCGAGCAGATCGCGGATCAAGCTGTAGCGATCGACGGCGTGGATATCCTGCGCATTCGGCCCGCCATGGATCCACATGACGGTGGGGAGTTTTGTGCCCGGCACCGCTCCCACGGGCCGCAGCAGCAGGCCATGGACTTCGCTGCCGTCTTTGGCCGTTGCCGAAAAATCGACCATTTGGGGCCAGGCGATCCGATCGGCCACTGCACGGTTGTGCGCGGTAAGCGGATGCAGGCCCTTGGCATCAAGCGCATAGACTTCCTCGGGCTGGCCATCGCCGCTGGCGATCACCGCCCGCGCCGCGCCGGGCTTGGCTGCCTCGCACTCGTCGAGCAAGGAGAGCCGCCCGTCGGTCAGCCGCCGCAGCGTGCCCGATGGATCGACGGCCGCGGGGATCTCATGCCGGTCCTCGGCCAGAATGACTCCGATTTGCCCGCCGCCAAGGCTCACCGGCGCGCTGACATAGCTCGCAGCGGTGGCGGGCAGCACCCGAGTCACGCCAGTTGCCAGCACGGTCTCCGCCAGATGCGGCTGAGCATATTGATCGAGTTTGGGGGCTCGGCCGATCATGTGCGTGATGCGGGTGCCATCCGCCGACCAGATCAGCGTCTGCCCGGGCACCACGCCGGTGAGCTTGGCCACCAGTCGCGGTGCCGCTCCTTCACGGGCTTCAATCAGGCTCAGCCACTGCGTGGCCGGCGCAGCCGGATCGAGCGCGTGATCCGCCATGAAGGCCACGCTCTTGCCGTCGGGCGACCACTCTGCGGCCAGATCATCGAACGAGTCCGAAGCGGTCAACCGGGTTTCGGTGCGTGCGGCGAGATCATAGAGCGCGAGGTGCACATGGGTGTCAGCGGAGATGAAGCCCACGCCATCCTGCTTGAACCGCACATCATCGACGACCACCGGCAGCGAGCGTTCGGGATCATCCTTGGGCGGCTCGGGCGCCGCATCGGAAATCGTCAGCAGCAGGCGGCGCGAATCGGGCGCCCAGCGGAACGCGGCGATATCGCCCTTCACGTCGGTCAGCCTCTGCGCTTCACCCCCGCGCCGGTCGAGCGACCATACCTGCGCGTGCTTGTCCTTGCCGCGCTTCGAAAGAAACGCAATGGACTTGCCATCGGGGCTGAACGTGGGGGCGCTAACGGAATCCTCGGAGGTCGTCAGCTGCAACGCCGGTGCGCCGTTCAGATCAGCCAGCCAGATCGCTGTTCGGCGCCTGTCGGTCTTTTCGTCTGCATCGCCAACCACGTAAGCGGCCTGCCGCCCATCGGGCGCGCATGCCAGATCGCTGACCGTGTGCAGCGCCATGATATCGTCGATGGTAACCGGGTGGCGCGCCGGGGCTGCCTCGCCCGCCAAAGCCATGGCCGGCACCGTCGCGAGCGCCAACAGCGCGGCGCTGCGCAGTCCGACCGCGACCTTCCAAGTTTTCCCGATAGTCATCGCGTGCCCTCACAAGCCATTGAAAAATCAAGCCTAAACCGGCCGCGCGCTATCGGCAATCATCCCGGCAAAAAGGGTGGCTGCGGGCCATCAGCCCGCGATGACCGCCTTCACCGCCGCAATCGCGTCCGCCGCCTTGCTGCCATCGGGCCCGCCGCCTTGCGCCATATCGGG
>CAIKKO010000147.1 GCA_903828025.1 uncultured Sphingomonadales bacterium | reverse complement strand
TGGTGCCGCTCCTTTTTCCGCTAGGCGGAAAAAGCCATCACCTGACCACGCCGCGATACGTCATCTGCCCGGTGCCGAGCATGGCGAGCGGACCGGGGACGCGCCAGCGCAAGTGCGTGACATCTTCGGGCATGGCGCGGCGGGCCCGGCCATCAGCGCCGCGCACGGAGAGCGCTTCGAGCGGACCCCAGGTGCGGCCGCCATCGACCGAGACTTCTTCCCCGCCGTCCGCCGTGCTTTCGAAGGCGATGGCGCGCGGGAGCGGGTTGGTGACGGTGAACGGCGCGTCGCGGCTGGCTTTCCAGTTGACCACGAAAATCACTCGGTCGCCCGGATGCAGCTGGTCGGCGCGTTCGAGCACGCGGGCGACGCGGCCGCCGGGGGCAGGCTGGAAGCGCTCGACAAACACATCGCTGGCGAACCGCACCGGACCTGCGGCCAGCGCCGCATCGGGCAGCATGGCCGCGCCCGTTGCAACCGCTACCACCAGAGTTGTCATGCCGGTCTTGATCATGCCGCGAAAGTCCCTCGGGCGCGCGCAATGCGCCTGTCAGCGATCTCTTCGCACGGGGGCCGATAAAGTTTGGTTAATGGCGCGTTGCGGCGCGGCCTGATCCGGGCCTGCGGGAGAGGTTCGCGCGCACAAAAACTTCGGCGGCGCTTGTTGACAGGGGCAGGGTGGTGCCATAGTGGCGCTGCTCCCAAGCGAGTTGCGGGTGTAGCTCAGTTGGTTAGAGTGCCGGCCTGTCACGCCGGAGGTCGCGGGTTCGAGCCCCGTCACTCGCGCCACTCGCGTTGGGAATTGATGACAGGGGCGCTGCATGCAGCCCTTTCATGCCGACAATGTGCGGGTGTAGCTCAGTTGGTTAGAGTGCCGGCCTGTCACGCCGGAGGTCGCGGGTTCGAGCCCCGTCACTCGCGCCATTGTTGGTTTTCGGATTGCCGGTCTGGTTGCGGCGGTTGTTACCCCCAGCGGCCGGTTTCCATCCAGATCAGAAAACGGCGCAGCGGCAGCAGCCAGACGGTGCCAAGGATCACGTAGACAAGCGTCTGCACCAAGACCGGCAATCTGCCGATCACCCCCGAAAGCCCCGCCACGATCAAGGCATAGCCGAACAGGGCGAGCAGCAGCGCGATCATGCCGAACGGCTTGCGCCAGGTCGGCTTGTAGGTTTCGGGTTCTTCCATGGATGCGCCGTTCAAAAAGGGCCGTAGAGACGGGTGGGCGTTACCACGGCGGTCAGCGGCTTGTCATGCGCCTCGGTGGGCAACGCCGCGATAAGCTGGCTGTCCCATGCCATGCCGACAGCGGGCACGGCGGGATGCGCGGCGAGCCAGCGGTCGTAATGGCCGCCCCCTTGGCCGAGCCGCGCGCCCGTGGCGGTGAAGCCCACGAGCGGGACGAACAGGAATTCCGGCACCAGCAACTCGGCATCGGCCAGCGGCTGCCGCGCGCCATAGGGATCGGGGCCGAGCAATTCCTCGAGATGGGGCGAGGCCCAGCGGCGGAACTGCATCGGCGCGCCGCGCGCTTCGAACCACGGGAGCGCGATCGGGTGGCCGGCCTCATGGAAGAAGCGGGCATAGCTGGTGGCCGGAGCTTCCTCTGCCCCCGCGTGATAGAGGCCAATCACCGCGCCTGCAGGCACCAGCGCGGCGAGCGGTGAGGGCGGGTGCAGAAACATCAGCGCCTTCACGCGCGGATCGAGCGCGGCGACATGGCCGCGGCGGGCAGTGCGCAGCGCCTTGCGCAGGGCGGCCTTGGCGAGGCCCGCATCGACGGTTTCCACGCTACGCTCTCCGCTAGGTCAAGAAGGGGGGTGACGGGCCCACCATGGGTCGTTTCCAGGAGAATCCTCTGACGCGCTCACGTCAGGTGGGGACCATATACCAGGGCCAGGGCCCGAGCAGGGACAGCCCCCAAGGATTTGCTTATAGCCTCAGGGATTTCATGTGGCACGTGCCGGGCAGATCCCGTCAGCCCCTATCTAGGCTACCGCACCCGGTTCCTCAAGGTGCGCCGCAAGCTTTTCGACGCGTGCGGCCAAAGTTTCAATCCGGGCAACGACTTCGGCGGCGGGCCGGGCCTCTGCTGCGGGGGCTGGTGCTGCGGGGGCTGGAGGCGCGGCGTTCCGATGGGCCTCGTGCAGTTCGTCGGCCAGCATCAGCGCGGCGAACAGCAGCATGCGCGGCTCGCTCTGCCCGGCGCCGGCACC
>CAIKKO010000146.1 GCA_903828025.1 uncultured Sphingomonadales bacterium | reverse complement strand
CGCGACGATGCGTCCGCCAGCAACTGGCCTCCCCAAAACTGGTCGCCTTGCGACCATGGCTCGAAGCACAAATGCGCGGGCTGTCTTCGGACAGCGCGCTGGCAAAGGCATGTCGTTATCCACTCAACCGCTGGGCGGCGATGATCCGCTATTGCGACGACGGCCTTCTCGAGATCAGCAACAACCTGGTCGAGAATGCCCTGCGCGGTGTTGCTCTTGGCCGGCGCAACTGGATGTTCGTCGGCTCGCCCAAGGGCGGCGATGCGTCGGCCCTGTTGTACTCGCTCGTCGAGACCTGTCGCCTGAACGGCGTTGAGCCGGAGGCCTGGTTTACCGACGTCATTGCCCGTATCGGCAACCACCCGATCAACCGGATCGACGAATTGTTGCCATGGAACTGGCAGGCAGCAAGAGAGGTCCAGAACCTGGAGCAAGCGGCTTGAGCAACGCCTTCGTCGTGCGAATGACGATCACCCTGGATGACGTGGTCCCAACTGTGAGCCGCACTATCGAGGCGCCGCTGGATATCCGGCTCGATCGCTTGCACACCGTATTCCAGGCGGCGTTGGCATGGACTGACAGCCATCTGTGGGAACTGACCTTCGGCCGCACGGGCTTCGGCATCCCTGATCCCGGATATGGCTTCGGTGGTCCGCTTGATGCCCGCAAGACAACCTTGGCTCAGGCGCTGGAGGGAATGCGGGGCAAGACCTTCCGATACCTATACGACTTCGGCGATGCCTGGGAGCACAGCGTCAAGATCCAGGGCATCGCTCCTGCAGACCCCCGCGGTGGCTATCCACGTCTCATCGAAGCTACCGGAATGCGACCGCCCGAGGACTCTGGTGGACCTTGGGGTTATGCCGAGAAACTGGAAGCGCTCGCAGATCCGACCCATGAATATCATGAGGAGGCGCTCGATGCCTTGGGTGACGACCATGATCCCGGCGCCCAGCCTGACATCGACATGATCAACGCACGCTTCGCTGCGTTGGCAAAGAAATGGGCGCCGCGGCCGCGGAAGGCCAAATAGGCCAACGTCAATGCCGCATTCCGTCGGCGCTTACTGTCAAACAGCGGCGAAGCGGGAAGGTTGGCGCGCAGCTGGTTGCGCAAGGCGGCCAGACGCTGCGGATCGCGCGCGAGGTCCACCGCCAGTGCGACATAATGCTCGGGCGACACCGCGACCAGGTCGGGCAGGCCCGCTGCCGTGAGCAGGCTTGCTCCGACCCGGCTGGCGAATGTCCGTCCGGGCAAAGTGATCAAGGGCACGGCTGCGCGCAGAGCATCGCTTGCGGTCGTGTGTGCGCCGCAGGGGAATGTGTCGAGAAACAGATCGGCATGCGCCAGCCGCGCGAGATGCGCAGCGCGTTCGGCAAACCCGGCAAAGACCAGTCGTTCCCGGGCTATCCCTTGCGCCACCGCAGCCCCTACCAGGTTTTCGCGCGCACGCGGGTGGTCTACCCAAAGCCACAACACCGCATTGGGGCTCGCGGCCAGAATTTCCATCCACAGCGCAAAGACTTGCGGCGTGATCTTGTAGTTGGCGTTGAAGCAGCACAGCACAATGCCGGCTGCGGGCAGGCCGCAATCGGCGCGCGTCTGGTCTGGCGGAGCGGGTTCGGCAAGGCGGCAATTGGCTTGGTAGCTCGGCAGCAGCAGCGCCAGCGCCTCGGCGAAGGCAGCGCGTTGTTCGGGCGGGTTCGCCACCCCATCGCCGATGAAATAGTCGATGAAGGGCGCAGGCAGGGTGCCCGGATAGCCCAGATAGCTTGCCTGCACAGGGGCCGCACCGGCGGCAAAAATGCCCGGTCGCCCGCCGGCGGTCAGTCCCTTGAGGTCGATAGCGACATCGACCCGGAGCGAACGCGCCAAGGCCGCGACCGCCTCGTCGCCCATCTCGCGTACGTCGATAAAGCGCGCACAGGCCGAGACGGCGCGCTCTCGCCACGGGCCCGTGCTCGGCGGGCCATAGCTCAGCAGCGAAACCTCAACCCGTGCTGGATCGTGCGATGCCAGCATATCGGCGAGCAGAAACATGGTCGCATGATCGTGAAAATCGGCCGAAAGATAGGCGATGCGAAGCCGCTCACCGGGCGGATGCGGCGCAGGCCGGGCAGCAATGCGATGGCATGTCTGGTCGAGGTAGCGTGCGGCGGCCTTGCGCTGCACGGCTGGATCATCGGTGAGCGGCAGCAGCGCGAACGGCACGATATCGACCACTTCAGCCGCAACGCCGTTCAGGAGCGCGTCGCGTGCTGCGTCCAGCCCTTGCCAATCGCTCAGATGGAGCCGCATTTCAACGATTTCGCCCGCGACGAACGGTAGCGCCGGATCGCTCTCTGCCGCCCGGATATAAGCCGCCAGCGCCTCCTCGATCTGTCCGGAGCGGCGCAGCTGCCAGCCGCGATTCTGGTGAGCGAGCGCGTCATCGGGATTGCAGGCCAGTGCGCGGTCGAACGCTGCCAGCGCTTCTGCCCCGCGTCCGAGATGTTGCAGCACCCGGCCGCGCAAATTGTGGGCCGGGCCATGGTCTGGGGCAAGCGCCACCGCCTGTTCGCTCTGCGCCAGGGCTGCCGCCGGATCGCCGCGTTGCCAGTTCATCGCAGCGGCGCCGTAATGCGCCTGTGCCAGCGCCGGATCATGCGCCGTGAGCGCGGTGAACGCGGCCAGCGCTGCGTCGTGATGCCCGGCTTCGGCAAGACGTTCCGCCTCGGCGAACAGGCTTTCAGCCGCCTGCGGCCGATAGGCTGCGGCCAGGGCATGGCCGGGATAGACCGCCAGAGCGGCTTCGAAGCTCGCCAGCGCGTCGGCAAAGCGGCCGAGCTGGCCCAGCGCAAGCCCGCGGTTGGCAAGGGCATCGGCATGGCGCGGATCGAGCGCGATGGCCTGCTCGAAACTCGTCAGGGCTTCAGCGATCCGGCCGAGTTGCGAAAGGGCTATGCCGCGGTTGTTGTGTGCGCCGACCATGCGCGGATCTGCGCGCAATGCCGCCGCATAAGCCGCCAGCGCCGCATCGGGGCGGCCCGCGCGGTGGAGCGCGACGCCCTCGTCAAACCGGGCCTGTGCCGCACGCGTCGCCGTCTTGCGCGGCATGCTGCCCCCGCGTGTCATAAGCCGGTTTCCTGGGCCGTTACCGCTTATTCCGGCAGGAAGTCCGGCACCGAGAGATAGCGCTCGCCGGTGTCGTAGTTGAAGCCGAGCACGCGGCTGCCGGCGGGCAGATCGGGCAGCTTTTGCGCGATGGCCGCGAGCGTCGCGCCCGAGCTGATGCCCACGAGCAGGCCTTCCTCGCGCGCGGCGCGGCGGGCCCATTCCTTGGCATCGGCGGGATCGACCTGAATCGCGCCGTCAATCGCCTGAGTATGCAGGTTGCCGGGGATGAACCCGGCACCGATGCCCTGGATCGGGTGCGGCGCGGGCTGGCCGCCCGAGATCACGGGCGACAGCGTCGGCTCGACCGCCCAGGCCTTCATCGCAGGCCAGTGGCCCTTGAGCATTTCGGCGCAGCCCGTGAGGTGGCCGCCGGTGCCGACCCCGGTGATCAGCGCATCAATCGGGGTGTCGGCGAAGTCGGCGAGGATTTCTGCCGCTGTGGTGCGCACATGCACCGCGACGTTGGCGGGATTGTCGAACTGCGCGGGCATCCATGCGCCCGGCGTTTCCTCGACGATCTCGATGGCGCGGGCAATCGCGCCTTTGACGCCCTTTTCGCGCGGGGTGAGATCGAAGCTCGCGCCATAGGCCAGCATCAGCCGCCGCCGCTCGATCGACATCGAATCGGGCATGACGAGGATCACTTTGTAGCCCTTGACCGCCGCCACCATGGCAAGCCCGATGCCGGTGTTGCCCGAAGTCGGCTCGACAATCGTGCCGCCGGGCGTAAGGCTGCCGTCAGCTTCGGCGGCCTCGATCATGGCCAGCGCGATCCGGTCCTTGATGGATCCGCCGGGATTGGTGCGCTCGCTCTTCACCCATACCTCGTGATCCGGAAACAAGCGGGAAAGGCGAACGTGCGGGGTGTTGCCGATGGTGGCGAGGATATTGGCCGCTTTCATGTCGCGTGCTCCTTCTGGTGAAGACTTTCGTCCGCAAACGACCGGACCCGCCGCAATTCGGGGAACCAGACCGCCCACAGGATCGTGATGAATATGGCACCCACACCGCCAAACACAACCGCGCCGGTCGCGCCGAGCAACGCAGCCGCGACGCCGGACTGCATTTCGCCAAGCTCGTTCGAGGCCGAGATGGCGAGGCCTGAAATCGCCGAGACGCGGCCGCGCACGGCGTCCGGGGTGTGCAGCTGGATCAAGGTGCCGCGAATGAACACCGAGATCATGTCCGCGCCGCCCAGCGCCGCGAGCATGGCCAGCGAAACGACATAATTGCGCGAGAAGCCGAAGCCGATCGTTGCCGCGCCGTATACCGCGACCGCCAGCAGCATCTTGGCGCCCACGCCGCTTTCAATCGGGCGGCGCGAGAGGAACAGCGCGACAAGCACCGCGCCCGCACCCGGCGCCGCGCGCATCAGGCCCAGCCCATTCGCGCCGACCGGAAGCCCGTCCACCATCAGGATATCGCGGGCATAGACCGGGAGCAGCGCCGTCGCGCCGCCGAGCAGCACGGCAAACAGATCTAGGCCGACACAGCCGAACAGGAAGCGATCCTTCCAGACGAAAGTCAGTCCGCCGACGAGCTGGCTATAGGGGTGCGCCTTGCGGTTTTCCGCTGGCGGCGGCAGGCGGCGCAGACGGAAGATCAACACCGTGGCCCCGGCCAGCAGCGCGGTCGACATCCAATAAGGCAGGGCCGCCCATTGCGCGAACATCAGGCCTGCCACCGCCGGGCCGAACACCGAACCCGTCTGCCACGCCATCGCGCTGATCGCGATCGCGCGCGGGATCAGCGGCAGCGGCACGATATTGGGCGTCACCGCCGAAAGCGCCGGGCCGATGAACACCCGTGCGGTGCCATGGAGCGCGCCGAGGCCGAACAAGAGCGGCAAACTGAGCACGCCATGCCAGGTCACCAGCGCCAGGCAAAGCGCGATGGCCATGTCGAGCAGCAAGGCACAGCCCGCCACGGTGCGGCGGTCGAAGCGGTCCGCCACCAGCCCCGCCACCGGGGTCAGCAGCAGCACTGGCAGGAATTGCGCCAGCCCCAGCAGGCCCAGCTGGAACGCCGCGCCGCTGATACTCATGCCATATTGGCTGCGCGCCACATCATAGAGCTGATAGCCCAGCACCACGACCATGCCGGTCGTCGCCCCGACCGAAAGGAACCGCGCCAGCCAGAAGCGGCGGTAGTCCGGGATCGCCAGCGGCGATTGGGGTTCGTCTTGCAGGGCGGTCACGTCTGCCCGAATGGCAGCGCGGAGCCCGCTTGCCAAGCAAGCAAAACTAGCCCGCAGCTTAAATCTTCAGCGTGGCGGTCAGCCGCACGTCGCGCCCCGAGATGGGAACGAAGTCGCGGGTCTCCGATGTCGCCAACCGACCGGATGCATTGAGCAGATTGTCGCCCGACAGGATGAAGGCCAGCGCCCCGTCCTTGCCGCGCGGCCGCCAGGTCAGGCTGGCGTTGAGCAGTGTAAAGCGGTTCACCGGGTTTTCGTTGGCGGCCACGCGGTCCTGCCGGGCGTTGACGATGGCTTCCACATTCGCCCTGATCCGGTCCGATTCGAACGTAATCCCGCCGCGCACCCGCAGCGGCGGAATGCGCGGGGCCGGCCCGACGCTCGTGAGCTGGGCGTGGACGTAATCGACCGCGCCCTCGAGCGAGACCGCGCTGCCGTTGTCCCACTTCAGCGCTTGCCACGAGCCCTCGGCCTCCAGCCCCCGGAACTTTGCCGGAAGCTGCAGAAACTGGTAGACCGGCGCGCCTTGCAGCTGCGCCCCGGTGGGCACCGATGCGATGAAGTGCTGGAAATCGGTGGCATATACGGTGAGCGCCCCGGCGAGGCGGTCGCCATGATAGCGCACCCCGGCCTCGATGGTATTGCTGCGCTCGACCACGAAGGCAGGGTTGCCGCGCTCATAGGACTGGGTGGCATCGTGCAGCCCGTCGATGAACAGCTCTTCTGCGCTCGGCGCGCGCTCCCCGTGCGTGGCGGACAGGCTGAGCGTGACGCTTTCGACCGGGTGCCAGGCCAGACCCGCACCTGCCGCCAACAGGCTGAAGCTGCGCTGCGGGCCGGGCTTGGGCTCGATGCTGACATGTTCGAGCCGGACGCTGCCTTCCAGATCAACCGGGCCAAGCGTCACTTGCTGTCGAGTGAAGCCTGCGATCTTCTGGGTGATCGAATCGGGCAGGAGCGGGTCGCCCTTGATGCGGAAATTGCTGGTGCCGAACTGCACGCCGCTCTCGCCGCGCCAGCCGCCATGGCGGGCCTGCACCAGCACCAGCCGCGATTCGATTGCGGAATTGAAAAAGCGCGTGGCGGGCACCCCGGCATCGAGCTCGGCATGGGTGTAGTCGCCATAGGCTGCGCGGGCGTCGAGCCGCTCGAAGAACCCGGTCAGATTGAGCCCGGCGCGCAGATCATAGCGCGTCTGGCGGAGCGATAGTGTGACCGGGGAGGCGGCCTCGGCCGAAGGGCGCGGCGGAATGCCGTAGTCGCTGGTCAGCCGTTCGACCGAAAGACCCAGCGTGCCGCCGCTGTCGATAAAGGCAAGGCCGCCGCCGAAGGTCGTGCCGCGGGCAGCGGAGTTGGCCAGCCGGCCGCGCGCATCGGCGGCGGCAGTCAGGTTGGCCGCTCCACTCGCATCGCCGTCTGCGGCCAACATCGCGGCGTCCGCCAGCGTTTGCGCGCGCAGCTGTTCGGAGAGCACCGTGCCGCCGACCTTGAGATCGCCGGAATGGTTGTAAGACGCATCGAAATGCGCCGCGAGCCGGGGCGCGAGCGCCACATCGACCGCGCCGCCGAGGTTCACGGCATCGGCTGCCGTGCCGTAAGCGGCAAGGGCGTTCACCGAGACCGGCTTGTCCGGCACCCGGCGCGGGATGCGCCGGTCAAGCGCATTGACCGCGCCGCCCGCCGGATCGGCGGCATAGAGCAGCACTTCGGGCCCATGCAGCACGTCGATCTGTTCGACATTGAGCGTGTCGATGGCGACCCCGTGGTCGGCTGAAACCGAGGACGCATCGAGCGAGCCGAGCCCGTCGGTCAGCACTTGCACGCGCGGGCCATCGAACCCGCGCAGCACCGGGCGCGAGGCGCCGGGGGCAAAGCCGCTGGTCGAAACGCCGGGGAGGTGCGCGAGCACAGTGCCGATCTGCGCCGAGGCCTTGCGCGCCAGATCCTCGCCGCTGATCACCACGGGAGCGACGATCGCGTCGCGGTCGCCCGAGATCAGGCGGCCGGTGACGACGATCGGGGCATGGCCCGCGTCATCGGGCAGCGCGGTATCGACCTGACCGCTCTGGGGGGACGGCGCGGCATCGGCGGCGTTGGCCGGAGCGGCGGCTGCAAGAATTAGCGCACCGAGCGCGCAGCCGGTTGCAAGCGATGACATGGACATTGTTGGCACCCGAAATGAACTCTCGGGGGCCGCTTAAGCGTCATGATATAATATATCAACATCAAATCGGCGGGCTGATGCCGAAGGACGGGGACTTGCGCGCGAATGTTCGTTCAGCGGGAGCGCTGGAGCCGGGGATTGGGCTGCAACGCCTTGATCATCATGAGGAAGTCGTCACCGCGCAGAATGCGTTCGAACTGGAATCCGGCGCGGTTGCCGTCGTGCCAGACGAGGAACGCTTCGATCCGGCCGATATGCTGGAGGCGCACGGTGATCCGTTCGCCGCGCTGCAGCTCGATATCCCCGCGCGCCATGAAGCCCGTGGTCGACAGGTTGATGACATGGAGCATGACATCGCCTAGCCGGCGATGTTCGCCGATCATCGGCAGGTCCACCGGGTGGCGGGTTGAAAGCCGCTGATCGGTGACGGAAAGCTGCGCGCCGCTGGCCATGGTCCCTCCTTGTGGTGGTCAAGCAGACCAACTTTTGATGGGGATAGGCTGATATTTCGTAAAGAGGCGGCAAGCCATTGCCGTTTCGTTGCCGGATACCGGCAAACATGTGCCGTTAAGCCGGGCGCAGCACGCCGTGCTTCTTTTTGCCCGAGGACACACGAATATCCTTGTCCTGCAAATGGATAAGGTGCGCTTCGTCGGTCACTTGCGCGCCTTCGACGCGCGCCCCGCCGCCGGTGACCAGCCGCTTGGCCTCTCCCCGGCTGGCCGCGAATCCCAGTCCGATCAGCGCATCGACGAGCGAAATGCTGGCATCCGCGCAGTCCAGCACCGGCAAATCCTGCCCGACGCCGCCGCCTGCAAAAGTCGCCGCAGCGGTCGCTTCGGCGGCGCGGGCCGCATCTTCGCCGCGCACCAGCGCGGTCACCGCATTGGCCAGAACGACCTTGGCGGCGTTGATCTCGCTCCCGCCCAGCGACTCGAGCCGCGCCACTTCGTCGAGTGGCAGATCGGTGAACAGGCGCAGGAAGCGGCCGACATCGCGGTCATCGGTGTTGCGCCAGAATTGCCAGAAATCGTAGGCCGGGAGCGCATCCTCGTTGAGCCAGACCGCGCCTGCCGCCGTCTTGCCCATCTTCGCGCCGTCCGCCGTGGTGAGCAGCGGGGTGGTGAGGCCGAACACTTCGGTGCTTTCCATGCGCCGCGTCAGCTCGATGCCGTTGACGATATTGCCCCACTGGTCCGATCCGCCCATCTGCAGGCGGCAGCCGCGCGTGATCGCCAGCTCGCGAAAATCGTAGGCCTGGAGGATCATGTAGTTGAATTCGAGGAAGGTCAGCGGCTGCTCGCGCTCCAGCCGCAGCTTGACCGAATCGAAAGTCATCATGCGGTTGATGGTGAAATGCGGGCCCACCGTGCGCAGCAGCTCGACATAGCCGAGCGCGCTCAGCCACGTATCGTTGTCGACCATCACCGCGTCGGTCGGGCCGTCGCCGAACGTGAGCAGCTTTTCGAACACGGTGCGGATCGAGGCGATGTTGGCGGCGATATCACCCGACGTCAGCATCTTGCGGCTTTCGTCCTTGCCCGAAGGATCGCCGACTTTGGTGGTGCCCCCGCCCATCAGCACGATCGGCTTGTGCCCGGCCTGCTGGAGGCGGCGCAGCATCATGATCTGCACCAGACTGCCGACGTGGAGCGACGGCGCGGTGGCATCGAAGCCGATATAGCCCGGCACGACCTGCTTGTTCGCCAAGGCATCGAGGCCGGCCGCATCGGTCAACTGGTGGATATAGCCACGCTCATCGAGCAGGCGGAGCAGAGTGGAGCTGTAGGTCGTCATGATGGCGGGCCGGTTAGCATGGGCGAGGGGCTCGCGCAAAGACCCTGCGCCAGCCCTCTGCCCATGCCCCTGCCCATAACCTTGCACTCAGCGCTTAGTGCCCCAGCCAAAGCGTGCGCAAGTGGTCCTCGTCACCGTTGAACCGGTCCCGGTCGCAGTGCCCGATACCCTTCACCGGCTCCTTCCCGTCGCTGCCATCGGTATATTGCCACATGGTCCAGGTCGGCCAAGTGGGCTGCACCACCGCGGTCGCGCCGTATTGCGCCAGCCACAGCCAGCAATTGGCGAGAATCGGATCCTTCTGCCCTTTGAGCAAATCCTTGATCAGGTGGCCGGAATAAAAACCGGGCCACCGGCCGGTTGCCTGAAAGATATGCGTCACGAAGGTATGCGCTTCGTTCAGGTCCATCGTCGGGCCAGCCGTGTTGGGCTCAAAATCCAGCACCATCAGAACACCGGCAGGATCGCCCACCGCATTCAGGAAAATGTCGGCCTGCTTGGCGCCATCACCGCCGGTGGCGAAATGGTATGCCCCCCACAACATTCCAGCCGCAGTAGCCTTCTTGCGGTTGGTCTTATACAGGGCATCGAGGTTCCCCATGCCCTGCGACGCCTTGTGAATCACCCCGACGATACCGTCGGCCTTGGCCTTGTTGAAATCCAGCGAAGTGCCATTGTGATGCGAAACGTCAATTACGGCGTTGATCATGTCCGAACTCCTGAAAATAAAAGATAAAGACGTATTTGACCGATCCGAATCAGGTTAGGAGGCTTGTTTGCAGTATCAGCATGGCAAATACGCATTGCAGTGTCATCCCGAAACGCCTCCACATTGCGTCTCGTCTGTATCTGCCGAAATATCGTATGATGCAGATGGAAATTTGGCATCATATTTCGTTGTTTTTCCGGCGGAAACGCTGTTTATTCCGGCGCAGGCGGCGGCTTTGCGTACGGACGGATTGTGGCAAAGTACCTGTTTCTAAGTTTTCGTGAAATCTTTGCCCGGCCCCGCATATCGGGAATTCAACGCTTCGCCCTCCGGAGAATGGGCGGCGTATACTTTCAGCGGCTATCGCGCCGGTATGGCAGACTTGCGAGCAGAAGCATCGCCGCGATGCGTTGCCGAGCGCCGCGATAACCGTTTGATTTGTGCCTTGCATATTCCAAAGCAACTGCTGCCCAGTCCAGCCTCGCGCTTTGGCCTGAGTGCGGTGATCGAAGAAGTGGGCGGATACACGTCGTACTGGGCCCTCGCGCATCGGCCAGACCAGCCCGACTTTCACCACGATGCTTGCTTCGCCGCGCAGCTTGCGGCACCGGAGCGGCCATGAAATTCGGTATCGACCGCCTGCTCGCCGATCCGGCGTTGCGCGCGCCGCTGGCGGGCAAGCGCATCGCGCTGGTCGCGCACCCTGCCTCGGTGACCGAGGG
>CAIKKO010000145.1 GCA_903828025.1 uncultured Sphingomonadales bacterium | reverse complement strand
GGCCGAACCGATCACCACGTGCCGCCGGAACTTGAATCCGCCCGCGTCCGCTTCGGCCAGAGCCTCGGCCAGCACGGTCTGCGCCTGCGTGGGGTTGCGGCGCCTCTCGCGCGCGGCCTCATGCAAGGTGTCGAGCCGCGATTCGGTGATAGCCCAGCCGCGCCCCTTCTTCTGCAAGGCAGGCGCGGCGGCGCGTTCCGCAGGCGGGCGGATCGAGAGGCGCTTCTTGGGGGCCTCCAGCGCAAAGCGCTTGTGCACGCGGTCCACCGGGGTGCCATCATTCAGCGGCACACCCTCGGTCACCCCATGATCGACAAAGCCCTGCCGCGCGTAAAACGTGATGCCGCCGGTGTTGTCCGCCCGGATCGTGGCGTTGATCGCGCTGAGCCCCAGCTCCGCTGCCCGCGCCTGCGTCGCCGCAAACAGCGCGCTGCCGATCCCGCGCTGCGTTGCATTCACGCGCGCAAAGGTGGCGATATCGCCTACATCATCAGGCAGGCCGGGATAGCGCCCCAAGGTCTGGAAGCCGAGCAAGGTGCCATCCTCGTCCTCCGCCACAAAGCAGCAATGCACGTTCGGCCCGGTCAGATAGGCCGCATCCAGTGCTTCGGGCGAGAACGGTTCTTCCAGCGCAGTTGTCCCGCCCGCCGCGATCACCGCGTTGAGCAGGTCTGCCAGTTCGGCGGCATCATCCGCCGTTACGGGGCGCAGGGTGCGTGTCGGCGTCATTGGGAGTCCCTCTTGCCATTGCAGTTGGCCAGGAAATCCGCACGCATTTCATCGAACAGCTCACGCCACGACGTTTCAATGGCGCGGGCATCATCAAGTTGCTTCTGCCGGGCATCAAGCTGGTTAAGCGCGTTTGCGGTGCTCGCCAGCCCGGCGGGCGTGCCTGCGCCCGAAACCGTTGTTGGCGTTGGCGTCGGCGGTATCGGTGTCGGTGACGCCAGCAGCGTGGCGCGCTCCTGCGCGATGGCGCGCTGTTCGGCATAGGCGGCGGCAGCAAATTCGGTCCGCCGATGCGGTTCGCTCGTGATCATCTTGCGGATTTCGCCGCGATTGCAGGTCTTCACCGCATCCAGCGCGGGCGCCGAATCGGGCACCGCCATGCCGCTCAGCAGCAGGAACAGGATCATCCGACTGACCCTTCCAGCGAAATCCCCAGCAGCTTCTGCGCCTCCACGGCAAATTCCATCGGCAACTGCTGCAGCACTTCGCGCGCAAAACCGTTCACGATCAGCGCGATGGCGTCTTCTTGCGCAAGGCCGCGCTGCATTGCGTAGAATAGCTGGTCGTCGGAAATCTTGCTCGTCGTCGCCTCGTGTTCGATCGTCGCCGAAGGATTGCGCACTTCGATATAGGGCACCGTATGCGCGCCGCAGTCCGCGCCCAGCAGCAGCGAATCGCACTGGGTGAAGTTGCGCACGCCCTCAGCCTGCGGGGCGACGCGCACGAGCCCGCGATAGGTGTTGTTCGATTTGCCCGCGCTGATCCCTTTGCTGACGATGGTCGAGCGCGTGTTCTTGCCGTTGTGGATCATCTTGGTGCCGGTATCGGCCTGCTGATGGTTGTTGGTCACGGCCACGGAGTAAAACTCGCCGACCGAGCCTTCGCCATTCAGCACGCAACTGGGATACTTCCACGTCACTGCCGAGCCGGTCTCGACTTGCGTCCACGAAACCTTGCTGCGCGCGCCTTGGCACAGCGCGCGCTTGGTCACGAAGTTGTAGATCCCGCCTTTGCCGTTGGCATCGCCGGGATACCAGTTCTGCACGGTCGAATACTTGATCTCGGCATCATCGAGCGCAACGAGTTCGACCACGGCGGCGTGGAGCTGGTTCTCATCGCGCATCGGCGCGGTGCAGCCTTCGAGGTAGGAGACATGGCTGCCCTTGTCGGCCACGATCAGCGTGCGCTCGAACTGCCCGGTGTTCTCGGCATTGATGCGGAAATAGGTGGAAAGCTCCATCGGGCACCGCACCCCTTCCGGGATGTAGACGAAAGTGCCGTCCGAAAAGACCGCGCAATTGAGCGCGGCGAAGAAATTGTCCTGCATGGGCACGACTTTGCCCAGCCACTTGCGCACGTGCTCCGGGTATTCGCGGATCGCCTCGCTGATCGAGCGGAAGATCACGCCCGCCGATTCGAGCTCCTTGCGGAACGTGGTCGCGACCGAAACGCTGTCGAACACTGCATCGACGGCCACCTTGCGTGCGCCTTCCACCCCGGCGAGCACTTCCTGCTCCGCCAGCGGAATGCCGAGCTTTTCGTAGATGCGCAGGATCTCGGGATCGACCTCATCGAGGCTGCCGAGCTTGGGCTTCGCCTTGGGCGCAGCCCAGTAATAGGCATCCTGGTAGTCAATAGGCGGGATGGCGAGCTTGGCCCAGTCCGGCGTCGGCATCGTCAGCCAGTGGCGATAGGCCTTGAGCCGCCACTCGAGCATCCACTCCGGCTCGTCCTTCTTGGCCGAAATATAGCGCACCGTGTCTTCGGACAGACCCTTGGGGCCGTATTCCTGCTCGATGTCCGAGGACCAGCCGTGCTCGTAGTCCGCCACCCGCGCGGCGGCATCGTGCGCGGCCTGATCCTTGATTTCTACCTGTTCGTTCATGCCGACACCGCAACTTGGGAGGGAACGGGCCGCGAAAGCTGCATGAGCGAAACGCCCGCCAGCGCGCCGCGCAGCGCTGCATCGACCATGGGCCAGTGCGGCCGCACTGCGCAGTCGGCTTCCAGAGTGCAATCGTGGCGGCCATGCACGCTGCACGGCGTGAGCGCGATCGGGCCTTCCACCGCCTCGACAATATCGGCCAGCGTAATCGCAGCGGCTGGCCGCGCGAGCTTGAGCCCGCCGCCCAGCCCGCGCACCGATTTGAGCAGACCGGCGGCCGAAAGCTTGCTGACCAGCTTCTGCACCGTCGGCACTGGCAGTCCGGTCTCATCGGCCAGCTGCTGCGCCGAAATGCGCGCGCTACCCGCGCCATGCCGGCCGCAATGGCGCGCAGCGGCGCTCATTGTCACGACGGCATAGTCGGCCATGCTCGAAAGTCGCATCGCGTGTTCCCGGATTGCGCCCGATGCAAAATCGGACTGATCTACTCCGGTTATCTAGGCCGCAGAGCCGGGGAGCGCAAGCCGTCCCTTCCGGGCAAGGCGTGCGCACAAAAAAAGGCGGCCGTGCCAGGGGCACGAGCCGCCATAAAGTCGAGAACTCGCTACGAAATCGCACCGAGCCCTTCGGGTCGCAAATCCCGTCTAGATCAGGGCCTGATTCGAAAATTGTACGGATTCGACAAAATCGGTGGCACCTTGGCCACATGCGAAGGAATTCGATGCTGAACCGAGGGTTAACTTACAATTTGGTTGCAATTGTAGCTTGGCGGGGTGCCGCCCGGCGGCAATAGAGCCTGCCTAACCTCTACCGGGTGCAACGGAACTTCCATCGCATGCTCTATTCGCTTTGCCGTCCCCTGCTGTTCCGCCTTCCCGCCGAATCTGCCCACCGACTGACAATCGCTGCGCTGCGCCATGCGCCGCGCGCGCTCCGCGATGGACCGCAGCCCGTGCTGTGCCAGCGAGTCGCGGGGATCGCCTTTCCCAATCCGGTCGGCATTGCAGCGGGGTTCGACAAGAACGCCGAAGTGCCCGATGCGCTGCTCGCGCTCGGCTTCGGGTTTGTCGAAGCGGGGACGGTCACCCCCCGTCCGCAGGAAGGCAATCCCAAACCCCGCCTGTTCCGGCTGGTCGAGGACAACGCGGTGATCAACCGGATGGGCTTCAACAACGAGGGGGCCGATGCGGTGGCCGCAAGGCTGCGGTCCCGGCTGAGCGGCCCCGGAATCGTCGGCGCGAATATCGGCGCCAACAAGGATTCGCCGGACCGCATTGCCGATTATGCGCAGATGACGCGGATCATGGCGCCGCTCGCCAGCTACCTCACGGTCAATATCAGCTCGCCCAACACGCCTGGCCTGCGCGCGCTGCAGGATCCCGCCGCGCTGGCCGAACTGCTCGATGCGGTGATCGAAGCGCGGGGCTCGCTGCCCACACGCCTGTTCCTCAAGCTCGCGCCCGATCTGACCGCGCTCGATATCGACGCCATCTGCAAGATCGCGCTCGACAAGCGGCTCGATGCGCTGATCGTCACCAACACCACGATTACGCGCCCGCCGATGCGTTCGGCGCTTGCGAGCGAGGCGGGCGGCCTCTCGGGCGAGCCGCTGCGCCCGCTGGCGCTGCAGATCCTGCGCGATTTCCGCAAGGCCAGCGGCGGGGCGATCCCGCTGATCGGTGTCGGCGGGATTGCCAGCGTCGATGATGCCTGGGCGCGGATCAGGGCGGGGGCCAGCTTGGTCCAGCTCTACAGCGCGCTGGTCTACGAAGGGCCGGGGCTGGTGCGCCGAATTGTGCGGGGCCTGGCCCAGCGCGTGAACGCCGAAGGCATGAGCAGCATTGCCGAGGCGGTCGGCAGCGAATAGCGTGGGGCGCATGACCTCCCGCCTGTTCCGCTCGCTTGCGCCGCTGGCGCTGTTCTCGCTCGTACAGGCCTGCGCGCCGCTGCCCAATGCGGCGCGTGTCGCGACCGATCTGCCGCCCGCGCCGACTCCGGCTTCGGCAGACCTGGGCGTGGTCACGGCTGCCGATCCGCGCGCGGCCGATGCAGGCGCGCAGATGCTGCGGCTCGGCGGATCGGCGACCGACGCCGCCATTGCCACCATGCTCGCGCTCACCGTGGTCGAACCGCAAAGCTCGGGCATCGGCGGCGGCGGCTTTCTCGTGATGGGCGACGCGGCCGGGCAAGTCGAGACGATCGACGGGCGCGAGGCAGCGCCCGCCGCCGCCACGCCGCAATGGTTTTATGTCGACGGCCAGCCGCTCGATCACAGCGCGGCGGTGCCCGGCGG
>CAIKKO010000144.1 GCA_903828025.1 uncultured Sphingomonadales bacterium | reverse complement strand
CGCCTCGTCGCCACGATCAACAAAGTGCTGGCTGATACCGAGGGCTTCGGCGGCGTCGATGCCGTCTATTTCAAGACCTTCATCATCCAGTGATGCACCAGCCACGTCCTCGGCAAACGCCTCGGCCCACCGCCACGCGATGAAACCCGAACGCCCCCTTGTTGCAGAGCGCCCGCTCGCCCGGCACAGTCCGGCACTGCTCCGCCCCGCCCCCGGCGCGGCCGAGCTGCTGCCCGCGCTCGCGCGCGTGGGCGACCGTTTGGCGCGGGCCTTGCGCAATGCGCTCGCGCCGCTGCTGGGCGGGGCGACGGCGGTGGTCGCCTGTGCGCCGCCGGTGGAGCAGGCAGCGAGCGAATGTGCGCTGCCGGATCTTGTGGCCTACAGCCTTTATGCGGCCGGCGCGGCGGGCCATCCGATCCTCTCGGTGATCGAAGGCGAAACCGTGCTGTGCCTGCTGGACCGGGCGTTTGGCGGGTCGGGCGAAGTGCCCTCGGTGCTCCCGCGCGAGCTGTCGCTCTCCGCCGAACTCATGACCGGGCGGATCGAGGCCATCGCCGCGCAGCAGCTCGCTGCCGCGCTCGGGCTCAACTCGGGCGCTGGCGCAGCCGACATCCGCCCGCTGCGCCGCGCCAGCAGCCTGGCCGAACTGGGCGGCCTCGCCGCCGACACCCGCGTCGCCATGCTCGAGTTCACCGTGCGCGAGGGGGGCCGTCCGCCGTGGATTCTGCGCATCGCCCTGCCCATGGCCGCGCTCGCCGATCTTACCGGCGTTGCCGCGCAGCGCCCCGCCCAGCCGCGCCGCGCACCCGCCAGCCCGGTGGAGGCGCCCTTTGCCGAAATGCCGCTCACGGTGCGCGCCGTGCTCGTCGATGTTCCCCTGCCGCTCTCGGCGCTCGGCGCGCTGGAGATCGGGCAAGTGCTCGCCGTGCCGGTCGCGCGCAATGTGCCGCTGTGCATTGCCGATAGCGTGATCGGCCACGGCACCATCGGCGCGATCGACGACCGCGTCGCCATCCAGCTCGCCCAATTGTCCTGACCCCAGAATGAGGCACCCATGACCTTCCAGACCCGCGGCTTCGAATTCCTCAAGGACGTCGACGTGCGCCTCACTGTCGAACTCGGCCGCACCGAAATGAAGCTCAAGGACGTGCTGTCGCTCACCGAGGAGAGCGTCGTGCTGCTCGACAAGCTGACCGATCAGCTGCTCGATGTCCTTGTCAACGGCAAGCTGATCGCGCGCGGCGAAGTGGTCGCGCAAGGCGAGCGCTTCGGGCTGCGCATTGTCGAGCTGGTCGGGCAGGATGGCCAACTCGAGGGCAAGGGCTGATGCTGTGGTATCTGCTCAAATTGGCGGTGGTGCTGCCGCTGATTGCGGGTCTGGCGTGGGCCAGCCTCAAGTTCGCGCGCCGCATGGAGCAGCGCTTCGGCCCGGCGCAGGGCAAGCGCAGCGTGAAGATCATCGAGACCCAGTGGCTCGGGCCCGGCCAGCGCATTGCGGTGCTCGAATGGCGCGGGCGCGAGATCCTCGTCTCGGCCTCGCGTCAGGGCCTTGTCCGGCTTGCCGAAGGGCCCGCACGCGCCGCCAGCAACAGTGCCGGGCAGGAGGACTGAGCGGATGAAACGGCTTCTTCCCGCGCTCGCCTGCCTCGGCCTGCTGGTCGCCGCGCTCGCGGTCCCGGCCCATGCCGCAGACCTTGCGCCGACTGCAGCCCCCACCGCAGCCGCCATTCCCGGCGCGCTCGACCGCGCGTTCGGCGAACTGGCCGGGGCGCAATCGGGGGGCACGCTTTCGCTCTCGCTCCAGCTTCTGCTCATCATGGGGCTGCTCACCATCCTCCCCAGCCTCGTGCTGATGATGACGAGCTTCACCCGCATTCTGGTGGTGCTGTCGATCCTGCGGCAAGCGCTGGGATTGCAGCAATCGCCGCCCAATCAGGTGCTGATCGGGCTGTCGCTGTTCCTCTCGCTGTTCGTCATGGCTCCCACGCTCGACAAAGTGAACGCCAGCGCGATCCAGCCTTATTCCGCCGGCACGATCAATGCCGAGCAGGCGATCAGCAATGCCGGGGGCGAATTCCATGTGTTCATGATGCGCCAGACGCGCGAGCACGATCTGCAGATGTTCGCCGCGATGGCCAAGGCGCCCAAATTCGCCAAATCGGCCGACGTGCCGTTCTCGATCCTCCTCCCCGCCTATGTCACCAGCGAGCTCAAGACCGCGTTCCAGATCGGCTTCATGCTGTTTCTGCCGTTCCTCGTGATCGACCTCGTGGTGTCATCCGTCCTCATGAGTCTGGGGATGATGATGATGTCTCCCACCATTATTTCCCTGCCGTTCAAGCTGCTGCTGTTCGTGCTGATCGACGGATGGGCGCTGCTGATGGGCAGCCTTGCGGCGAGTTTCAGCTGATGGCCAAGACCGATGGATGATACCAATGCCCTGCTCGCGCTGGCCGACCGCATGCTCTGGGTCACCGCCTTGGTGGCCGCGCCGGTGCTGCTCGCCAGCCTTGCCGTCGGCCTTGTCGTCGGTGTGATTCAGGCCGCGACCTCGATCAACGAGCAGACGCTCACTTTCGTCCCCAAGCTGGCCGCCATCGCGCTCGTGCTGGTGCTGCTGGGCGGCGCGATGATGGGCCTGATCGGTGATTTCATGGTCGAGATTTTCGCCCAGATCGCGCAGACCGGTAAGTGATGGCCGGAAAGTGATCGCGCTCCACTTCGGTTTCGGCGCGCTGGAGGGCGAATTCTGGCGGCTGCTGTTCGTGATGACCCGCATCGGCGCGGCGCTGCTGGCTGCCCCGCTGTTTGGCGCGGCGGCGGTGCCGATGCAGCTGCGTGTCAGCCTGGCAGGGGCGGTCGCGGTGATGGTCTGCGCGTGGACGCCGGTTGCCGCCCCGCCCGCGCTGTTCTCGCTTTCGGGCCTGCTCATCACCGCCAACGAGATCCTCATCGGCCTCGCGCTTGGTTTCGTGCTGCAGTGGAGCTTTGCCGCACCGCTGATCGCGGCCGAACTGATCGGCGGCAGCATGGGCATGAGCATCGCCACTGCCGCCGATCCGGTGAGCGGCGCGCATTCGCCCGCGCTCGGCCAGTATTTCTCGGTGCTGCTTACCGTGATGTTCTTCGGGCTGGGCGCGCACCTCAACTGGCTCGCGCTCGTCACCGAGAGCTACCGCGCTTTCCCGCCCGGTGCGGCCTGGTTCACGCCTGAGCGCATGCTGCTGGTGGCCAGCTTCGGCGCGCAAATGCTGGCGACGGCGGTCACTATCGCGCTGCCGGTCGCGCTGCTGCTGCTGCTCGTGCAAGTCATGACCGGAGTGATCAGCCGCTCGGCCCCCAGCCTCAACTTGTTCGCGCTGGGCCTGCCTGCCGGGGTGCTGGCGGGCCTTGCCGCGCTGATCGTCACCGCGCCGCTGCTGACCGACCGGCTGACCGAGCTTTCGGCCACCGCCGTCGCGCAGGCCGCCCAGATCGTAGTTCCAACCCATGGCTGAGGAGACAACCCATGGCTGAGGAGACTCCGGGCGAAAAGACATTCGCACCAACCGAAAAGAAGCGGAAGGACGCGGTCGAGCACGGCGATATCCTCCGCCCGCGCGAGCTGGGCACCGCGATCGGCGTGATGGGCGGCGCGGCCTGGCTGCAATTCGCCGGACCCTGGCTGCTCGATACGCTGGCCCGCACCGCGCGCGCGGGCCTCACCTGGGACCGCGCGAGCATCGACCGGTTCGACGCCGCCACTCTGATCCGCAGCGCCCTGTTCACGACGCTCCCGCCCGTGCTCGCGCTGGGCGGCGTGCTGATCCTCGCCGCGCTTGTCTCGCAGCTGGGCCTTGGCGAAGGGTGGTGGGTCGGCGGCAATCTTGCGCCCAAGGCCTCGCGGCTCAATCCGATGAGCGGCCTTGCCCGCATGTTTGGCCCGCAAGGCTGGATCGAGCTGGCCAAAGGGCTCGCCAAAGTCACCTTGCTCGGCACCATCGCCTTCGTGTGGATCAAGGGCCGGCTTGCCGGGCTGGTCGGGCTTGGCGCGGGCGACCTCACCGCGCAGCTCGCCTTCGCGTGGGACGCGCTGCTGGCCATGCTGTTCGCGCTTGGCGGCGGGCTCACGGTGATCGCGCTGATCGACTTCCCGGTGCAGTGGCTGCGCCGCATGATGCGCCTGCGCATGTCGCTGCAGGACATGAAGGACGAGGGCAAGGAAAGCGAAGGCTCGCCCGAACGCAAGGCCGCGATCCGGGGCCGCCAGCGCCAGATCGCCATGGGCGGCATGCAGAAGGCAATGCGCGAGGCGCAGTTCGTCATCACCAACCCGACCCATTTCAGCGTCGCGCTCAGCTATGATCCGGACAAGGCCCCCGCCCCCGTCGTGCTCGCCAAAGGGCGCGGCGAAAAGGCGATGGCGATGCGCGAACTGGCCGCGCAGCTCAGCGTGCCGGTGCTGTCCTCGCCCGCGCTCGCGCGCTCGGTCTACTTCACCACGCGCGAAAACCAGATGATCCGCGAGGAGCTCTACGCCGCCGTCGCCGCAATCCTCGCGTTCGTGCTGGCGTTGAAGCGCGGCGATGCCCCGCCCGACCCGCGCGTGGACGTGCCGACCGCGCTGCGGTTCGATGCCGAAGGGCGCCCGGAAGCCACAGCTGCGCCTTAACCCCCCATAAAATCCGCCGTTCTGGAGGGTATGACTACAACCTCCGCAACTTCGTCGACGTCGGCCACCTCCCAGCTCCTGACCTCGCTCGGCGCTGGCAGCGGGATCGACATGAGCGCGCTGGCCGAACAGCTGTCGACGGCCCAATATGCCGCGCGGCTCGATCAGATCACGGCGCGGAACGACAAGATCACCACGCAGATATCCTCTGCCTCCACGCTCAAGAGCATGATCAGTTCGCTGGCATCCTCGCTGGGGGACCGCGTGCGCACCGGCGATCTCGCCGCCACTCCGCAGATCGCCAACAGCGCAGTCGCCGTGGTCACCAAGGGCGCGGCCACTGGCCGGGGCACCTCCGCGCTCGAAGTGACAGCGCTCGCCAAGGCGCAGACGCTCGTTACCCCGACAGTCGCATCGGAAACGACGCCGATTGGCTCGGGCACATTGACCTTGCGCTTCGGCCCGATCAGCGGCGGATCGCTGACGCCTGACACCGCCCGCGATGTTGCGCTCACCATCCCGCAAGGCGCCACGCTCGCCACTGTTGCCAGCGCGATCAATGCCAGCAGCGCCGGGGTCACCGCCTATGTCGCCACCGGCACCAACGGCGCGCAGCTCGTGCTCAAGGGGCAGGACGGCGCGGCCAATGCCTTCGAACTCGATGTCGCCGAAAGCCCGACCGATCCCGGCCTTGCCGCGCTCGCCTGGAACCCGGCCGGCGACCCCACCCGGATCACCGCTCCCGCCTCGGACGCAGCCTATTCGCTCGACGGGGTGTCGCGCACCTCGACCAGCAACACGATCACCGATGCGGCCCCCGGCCTCAGCCTCAAGCTCACCGCCACCAACACCGGCGCGCCCACCACGATCAGCTATTCCGATCCCGGCACCGCCGTCACCAGCGCGATGCAGGATCTGACCTCCGCGCTCAACGAGATGGTGGCCGAACTCAACAAGGACACCGATCCCAAAAGCGGCACGCTGAGCAACGATCCGGGCGCGCGCACGTTGCGCCGCCAAATGACCACGCTGGCCAGCACCGCAATCATGCCCGCCAATGCGAACGGTTCGCCGACCACGCTCTCCGAACTCGGGCTTTCGACCAACCGCGACGGCACCTTCACGCTCGATACCAAGCGGCTCGTCGCCGTGCTGAAACGCGATCCGGCGGGCACCGGGGCGATGTTCACCAACGGGCTTTACGGCGTGTTCGCGACGTTCGACAAACTCTCGCGCACCGTGGCGTCCAGCACCGATCCCAGTTCGCTGGGTGGTTCGATCAGCCGCCTGACAACGCAGCAGACCTCGCTGACCACCCAGAAGTCTGACCTGACCACCAAGCAGGAAGACTTGCGCACCAAGCTGGTCTCGCGCTTTGCATCGCTTAACACCAATGTTTCCGCATCGAAATCCACGCTGTCGTTCCTGCAGCAGCAGGTCGCGGCCTGGACAGGAAAGACCGCCTGATGCTGCTGCGCCGCGATCCCGGAGAGACCTATCGCCGCGTCGATTTCGACGCCCGCGTCAGGGGGGCCAGCTCGCTGCAGCTGGTGGCGCTGTGCCTTGAACAGGCGGCAGGCTCGATCGGCCGCGCGGTCTATGCACAGGACCACGGCGACAATTCCGCCAAAAGCGCCGCGCTCACCCGCGCCGTCGCCGCAATCACCGCGCTCGAACTCGGCGTCGACAGCACGCACCCGGCCGGACAGCCGCTGATGCAGCTCTACCTGTCCGCCCGCCGCACCATCCTCGACAGCGCCCTGCGCTTCGACGCGGCAAAGCTGGAAACGATCCGCGTGGACCTGCTGGATATCCGCGAGGCGATGCTGGCCACGGCGGGGTGAGGGGGGCGGTGGTGGCAGGTTGCGGCCAGTGCACGAACCCGCTTCGCGGGAGAGTCGCTTGGGGTGACATAGCGTAGTATTGGTGAGGCTTTAGCGGGGCGTCGTTGCCCTGCGACGGTGGAGTTCCTTCAACGGAGAGGAACTTGCCATGGATTCTATCACGACCGCTG
>CAIKKO010000143.1 GCA_903828025.1 uncultured Sphingomonadales bacterium | reverse complement strand
GCTTCCCACGATCCGGCCTGGCCGGTCGGCACGTTCCTGCGCACGTTCGCCACCTGGTCGGACCACTATGTGATCCGGGGCGATGCGCTGGGGCTGGAGCGGGTGAACGCCGCGCCCGGCGTGCCGCTGCAGCACTATATGGGTGCGCTCGGGCCGGTGGGCCTCACCGCATGGGTCGGGCTGATCGCGATCGGCGAGGCCAAGGCGGGCGAAACGGTGGTGGTCAGCGCTGCCGCCGGGGCGACCGGCAGCACGGTGGTCCAGCTCGCCAAGGCGCGCGGCTGCCGCGTGATCGGCCTGTGCGGCGGGCCGGACAAGGCCGCCGTGGTGCGGGGCCTTGGCGCTGATGTCGCCATCGACTACCGCGCCGAAGCCGATCTGGCCGCCGCGATCAAAGCCGCCGCGCCTGAGGGCATCGACGTCTATTTCGACAATGTCGGCGGCGAGACGCTCGATGCGCTGCTGCCGCTGATGCGCCTCCACGGGCGGATCGCGGTCTGCGGCATGGTCAGCCAATACAACGATGCCGACAATCCGCCGGGCGCGAAGAACCTTTGGCAGCTGGTGGTGAACCGCGTGACCATGCGCGGGTTCCTGACCTATGACCACGCCGACCGGCTCGCCGAAGCGCAAGCCGAAATGGACGCGCTCTATGCCAGCGGCGCGCTGCGGCCGCTGGAGAACGTGCGCGATGGGTTCGAGCGCCTGCCCGAAGCGTTCATCGAGCTGATGGCCGGGCGCACCACCGGCAAGACCATGGTGCTGGTGTGAGCCTGCCGATCCGCCAGGTCGCCTATTTCTGCGCCGATGCGCGCGCGGCGGCGCGGGCGCACCATGCCGCGTTCGGTTCGGGGCCGTTTTTCGTGGCGGACCATATCCCGCTGGCGCGCGCGGTGCATCGGGGCACCGAGCGCCTGCTCGATCACACCTCCGCTTATGGCCAGTGGGGCGAGGTGATGATCGAGTTCGTCCAGCAGAACAACCCGGGGCCCTCCCCGTTCCACGATCTCTATCCCGAAGGCGCGGGCCGCTATGGCCTGCACCATGTCGCGGTGTTCGTGGACGATGTCGATGCCGCGCTGGCCGATTTCGCCGCCAAGGGCGCGCCTTGCGCCTTGCGCGCAGAGATGCACGACGGCTTCGTGTTCGCCTTCGCCGATACCAGCGCGACGCTTGGCCACATGACCGAGCTTTACACGCCGACCGAGGGGCTCACCGGGTTTTACGCCATGGTCGCCAAGGCCGCCAAGACAGGCGGGCGCGACCTGATCACCACGATTGCAATGGGCTGAAGATGAGCAGCAGCTGGCACCCCCTGATTTCCGAAGACCAATTCCCGGCGGAAGGCAAACTCGCCGCTAAACTCGCGGGCTGGCACGTGCTGGTCGGCCGGGGTGAGCACGGGTTCCACGCGGTCAACGATCGCTGCACCCATCAGGCGGCGCTGCTTTCGGGCGGGCGCATCCGGCGCGGCGCGGTGATGTGCCCGCTCCACGGCGCGCGGTTCGAGCTGGCCAGCGGCACCTGCATCGGCGGGGCCTACCGCAATCTGCGCGTGTTCCCGCTGCGGGTGGAAGGCGGACTGATCGAGGTCTGCGTGCCCGACAGCCCGCCGGGTCTGGACGAATCCCCCGTCATCACCGGCTGAGCGCCGCGCCAAGCACGCAGGGTTGCCCTCACGGGCTCTGCGCGCCAGCAAAACAAAGGCCCCGGGTGCCGCAAGGGCGCCCGGGGCCGAAGCGCAGAGATCTGCGTTCGAGAGTTCTGAGGGTCAGAACTTCGAGGTCAGTTGCAGCATCACCGTGCGCGGCAGGCTGCCGAAGCCGAGCTGATCGGCATGGGTGCCGGCCGGGCTGCTGGCTGCCGGGGTGTTCGGCCCATCGACCGCACCCGCGACATAGAGCCGGTTGGTCAGGTTCTTGCCGATCACCGCGACTTCCCAGCGCTCGTCCTCGCTGCCGAGGCGCAGCGTGGCATCAATCACCCCGTAAGACTTCTGGCGCGAATCCGCGTTGCCGAAGCCCGAAGCCAGATAGGAGCTGCTGAAGCGGCTATCGACGCTGATCCCGCCGACCAGCCCCTTGCCGACCGAGGTATCGTAGTTGACGCCGACCCCGCCAACCCACTCCGGCGCGACCGCGAGCGGCTGGCCGTTGAGGTTCTGGCGCGTGTTGCCCGCCACGTTGCAGCCTTCCGCCGCCGATTCGCCGCCATAGCAAGGCGCGGCGGGGAAATTGGTCCAGCGCGCCTTGTTGTAGTTGATCGAGCCGCGCAGCGTCAGCCCGGCGACCGCGCGCGGGGCATATTCGGCTTCCAGTTCCACACCCTTGGTGCGGGCATCGGCGGTCAGCGTCTGGAAGGCGATGATCGTCGAGTTGAAGAAGTCGACCTGCAAGTCGCTGTACTTGTAGGAATAGATGCCCAGGTTCAGGCGCAGCTGGCGATCGGCCAGCTCGGTCTTGATCCCGCCTTCGAAGCCGGCTGCGGTTTCCGGCGCGAACACCAGATCCTTGGCCGCATTGCCGAACTTGGAATCGATGCCGCCGTTGGAGAAGCCGCCCGATTTGTAGGCCGTCTTGTAGGCCCCATAGACCATGATGCCCTGCATCGGCTTCCACGAGATCGTGGCTTCGGGCGACCAGTTATCAAAGCGCTGGTTGGCAGTGGTGGTCACGCCCTGATTCCACGCACCGGCAAACGCCGCGCTGACGAACGGCTGGACGAAGTAGCTGTCCTTGGTTTCGTGGGTGTAGCGCACGCCGCCCGCGATTTCGACGGTGGGCACGATCTTCCACGTGACCTGACCGAACGCGGCAATCGTCTCGCCATCGGTGGCGCTGTTCTTCCACGCGTCGATGAAGCGGTTTGCCCCGGCGGCGACACCGTTGTCGCTGATGCCGAACGAGACGAACTGGTCATAGGTGCGCTTGGTCTTCTGATAGAGCGCGCCGACCAAGAGGTTCACCGGCGAATCGAACGTGGTGAGCGCGCGCACTTCCGAAGAGAAGGCCTTGAAGCTGCTGTTTTCGCTGGCGTGGACCCCGAAGTTGGTCGTCTGGAAATCGCAGGCGCAGACCCAGCGGTTGTTGTTCCAGTTGTAGTTCGTCACCGAGGTGATCGCGACGTTGTCGAGCTTGTATTCCAGATCGAGCGTCGAGGAGAGCGAGCGGTAGCGGTTGTAGAGATCGCCGTTCTTGCGCGCATAAGGCAGCACCGCCGCCACTTCGGTGGGCAGCTTGCCCTGATGGGTGACGAAGGCCGAATCCGAGCAGCTGTATTCGCTGGTCAGCTGCATCTTGTTGCTCGGCAGGCCGCAGTGAAACGCGGCATAGTTCCACGAGCTGGAATCAGCGTCGTTCTCGGTGCCCGAAACCTTGAGCGTGGCCGAGAACGGACCCGCCGGAGCGTACTTCAAGGTTGCGCGGCCGAGCAGTTCATAGCCGCCCGGGCCCTTGCCCGCCGGTGCGGAGGCGAAGTTGTGGCCGCCGTAGAAGATGCTCCGCACGGGGTTCACGTTGTCGTAGTAGCCGCCCCACATCTTGGAGCCGCGCACCGCGACGCGCAGGCCCAGATCCTGCCCGATCGGGCCGGACACGACGCCTTCGAGCGTGGCCTGTTCGGCCTTCACTTCGTAGCCGGCGCGGACTTTGGCGTAGAACGTGTCCGTCGGATCGGCGGTCTTGAGCGAGATCACGCCGGCGGTGGCGTTCTTGCCGAAGAACAGCGCCTGCGGACCCTTGAGGATTTCCGCCCCGGCCAGATCGAAGAAGCCTTCGTTGATCACGCGGCCCTGCCCGTAATAGACCCCGTCGACCACCACGGCGACCGACTGTTCGATGCCGATCGAGGTCGAGGACGAGCCGATGCCGCGCATCGTGACTTGCGCGCCCGAGCCGTTGGAAGCGCGGCCGACATTGAGGTTGGGCGTGCGCGCGGCGATCTTTTCGATCGAGGTGAGATCGTGCTTTTCGATCGTCAGCGGCGAGAGTGCGGTCACGCTGACCGGCACGGTCTGCACGCTTTCGGCGCGCTTGCGCGCGGTAACGACGATTTCCTCAAGGCCGCCCTGCGGTGCTGCAACGGCGGGCTCAGCATCCGCCGCGAACGCCGGTGCAGCCCCTGCGCTCAGCGCGCCAAACGACACAGCTGCCCACAGCAGCTTGCGATATCCATCCCGTTGCATGGTATTCCTCCCCAGATTGGCCAATCCTGCCCTGTACGGATTCAGGACGCGAAAAAGATTGCTTATGCGCCATTTTGGCGCTTTCCGCTCACCTCCCGTTTTGCGGCGGAACGCGCGGCCAAACTAGCTGTGACTTGGAATAGTTAGACTGGCCCGATTGCGGATGGCGCCGGGGATACAGGGAGGCGGGCCTTGTCACCCTCCCTTTTTCGACAGGTGAGCCCGCGCCGCCACAGGGCCACTCCGGTGCGAGAGGGGAATTCGCCATGACCACCAACCGCTTCTGGCAACTCGATGCCCACCCGCAAGGCCACGATTTCGCCAGCGCGCTATCGCTGCGCGAAGAGGTGCTGCCGCCGCTGGAACAGGGCCAGGTCCGCATCGCCGCTCGCTGGCTGTCGATGGACGCGGGCACGCGCATGTGGATGGGGCCGCGCACCGATGGCTATCAGCCGCCGCTGCCCTTGGGCGGCAAGATGGTCGGGCTGGTGCTGGGCACGGTGTGCGAGAGCCGCGACGCCGCCTATCCGGTCGGCGCGCTGGTGCGCGGGTTTGGCCAATGGGCAGACTATTCGGTGGTGACGCCTGCGCTCACCGGGCTCGATCTGGTGGACGCCCATGTGCCCGATCCGCGCGAGCATTTCGGCGCGCTCGGCATGAATGCGTGGACCGGGCTGATCGGGGTGCGCGATGTGGCGCGCATCCAGCCGGGCGAATGGATCGCGGTTTCGGCGGCGGCGGGCGCGACCGGCAGCATGGCCTGCCAGATCGCGCGCAATCTCGGCGCGCGGGTGGTGGGCATCGCGGGCGGGCCGGACAAGTGCCGCACGCTGATCGAAGCATTCGGCGCGGAGATCGCCATCGACTACAAGGCCGATGATGTCGCCGCGCGGCTGGCCGCCGAAGTGCCGGGGGGCCTCAATGCCTATTTCGACAATGTCGGCGGCCCGATCCTCGATGCGGTGCTGCCCAATATGGCGCTTTACGGGCGCATTGCAGTGTGCGGGCTGGTCGCGGCGTATGACAATGATGCGCCGCTGCCCGGCCCGGCGCGCTACGATCAGGTGCTGATGAAGCGGCTCCGGATCGAGGGGTTTTTCCTGCCCGATCATTTCGGCCAGACCGCCGGATTCCTGCCGCCGCTGCAAGCATGGCTGGAGGCGGGCCAACTCACCATGCGCTTCGATGAAACGCCGGGGCTGGAAAACGTGCTGACCGCTTATGCCCGCATGCTGAACGGCGGGGCGGTGGGCAAGGTCATCGTGAAGGTGGGATGATCCCCCGCCCCGCGCTTACCAGGCGTGCGGCCGACCATCCCAGTTGAGGAACTCGCCCGAGGTTTCCAGCGTCCAGTCTTGCGTGATGCGGTAGACGCCTTGCGCGCTTTCCAGCGGGGTGATGTCCGCCCCCGGACCGCTCATATCGGTATGCACATAGCCCGGATGGAGCAGGCCGACGATAATCCCGCGCGGCTTGAGATCGGTGGCGACCGACCGCATCAGGCGGTTCAGCGCCGCCTTGGCCGAGGCATAAGCATAGAGCCCGCCATAAGGCCAGGTCGAAGCGCCGAGCTGGCTGGAGAAGTTGATCACTTTGGCACCCGCGCCCAGCCGGGGCAGGAAGGCCTGCAACACCGCCAGCGGTCCCTTGACCATGATGGCATAGGCCTCGTCCCATGCTGCCCAATCGGCGCTGGCCAGCTCCGGGGCGACCGTGCCGACCACCCCGGCCACGTTGTAAACCACATCGACCGGGCCCGTGCCGGTTTCCGCCACACCCGCCGCGATCGACGCCACATCCCCCACATCGACGCGGTGGACGCTGACCACTCCGCCCGACGCCGCCGCGACTGCGTTCAGCGCCGCCGCCCCTGCGGGATTGCGCACCAGCGCCAGCACCCGGTCACCCGCCGCCGCATGCAGCTTGACCAGTTCGAAGGCAATTCCGCGCCCTGCGCCCGTGATTGCGACAGTTGCCATGGCTTATCGTCTCCCCTCGATCCAATCGCCCAGCACTTCATGGAAGAAGCGCACGCGCGTTTCCTGCGCCGGCAAGTAGGCATCCGTGTAGCCGCGCGAATGCATGCCCGCCTGCATCGCCTCGGCCAGTTCCATGTCCTGATAGACGATCTGACCGGCGAGTTCGGGGATACCACGTCCGCCGTCAAAGTCGCGCACTTCGCAAGTCTCGACCTCGCGCAGCGGTTTTTCGCCCGCCATGATCGACTGGCAGGTTTCCTGCCCCTCCACCGGAAACGCCATGCACCACAGATCAAAGAAGCACTTCTCCGGGTCGGTCGGGTGCGGCTCGCTGCGGAAGAAGATCAGGTTGTCGGGCAGGAAGCTGATGGTAACATTGGGAAAGATCACCGTGTGCGGGCTGTCGGTGATCTGCTCGTCGTCCATGTGCTCATAATGCACATAGCCGCGCTCCCGCCACAGCCGCCGCTTCGCCGCCTTGAGATCGCGCCAGCCCTGCAGCGCGAAGTCCTCGTACGTGGCATAGCGCGCCGGGTCGATGTCCCACTCGCGCAGGATCGAGGCGAAGGGATGCTCCACCCCGTCGGGCAGCCGGTCGCTGAGCGAGGGGCGCATCGGCTGCACCGTGCGGCCATGCCCGCCGGGCCACATCTCGTGCCGCGCGGTATCGACATCCTGATCAATCCACGGCGGCACTTGCGGGTGCGCGGTGCGGGTGTGGTAGCTTTCGGAGAAGTTGTCGGTAACGAACTTCCAGTTGGCGTTGATGGCAATGCGGTACCACGCGACGCGCACGGCGGTGTCCATCGGATAGGCGCGGTAGACATCGGGCATCGGGTGCAAATAATCGTGCAGCGCGGGGGCCTCGGGGTCCATCGTGTACCACACGAAGCCGCCCCAGGTGTCGCAGCGCAGTTCGTTCAGCCGCAGCGTGCCGCACGGATCGCCTTGCGGGAAATCATGCCGATCCTGCGCATACTGGAGCAGCCCGTCCTTGCCCCAGCGCCAGCCGTGATAGGGGCAAGTGATCGTATCGAGCGAGGTGCTCGCCCCCACCATGCGCATGCCGCGATGGCGGCAGGCGTTGTAGAACGCGCGGATCGAGCCATCATCCTGCCGGATGCACAGCACCGATTCCTTCATGAAATTGTGGACCAGCATATCGCCGGGCTCGGGAATTTCGGCGGTGCGCCCGGCCACGTGCCAGATGCGCGTCCACAGCCTGTCCCATTCGGCCTTGGCGAACTCGGGCGAGAAGTACCGCTCGCCGCTGATCGCATCGCCGCGCAAATTCGCCGGGTCGCGCCCGTCCAGCGGCATCGCTCCCTCGGCTGGCCTGTTCATGGCGCATTCCTTTCCATGCCACCGCGAAATTGCGACGGCTTGCCGGGCATCATGCCCCCGCCATGCCCCGCCGCCACCTGACATTTTGGAGAGATCGGCGGCTTGGCCGGTTTTATCGCCGATAGAGCGTGCTGGCGAATTGCGCGACCAGCCGGTTGACTTGCTCGGTGCGCGCTTCGCCCAGCACGGGGCGCTGGATCAGCATGCCCATATGCGCCGCGATCACGAAATCGTTGGCCTGCTTCATCGCTTCCCACTGGTCACGCCAGAACGGAAACGATTCGATCATCTCCGAAATCCACACCTGATCGTAGCGCCGCGCCGCCGGGGCGAAAACCGCATCCAGTTCGGCATCGGTGCGCGCCGCGACCGCGAGTTCGAGGTAGGCGGCATATTCGCGCGTCTGCACGCTGCGCCAGTGCGCGGCGGAGGCAATCGCCACGATCTCGGCATTGTCGCGGCGGGCGAGGTCTTTGAGATAGTCATCGAGATAGAGCCGCATGCGTTCATAGAACACATGGTCGATCACGGCGGAGACCAGATCGAGCCGCGTGGGGAAATGGTGGTGCATGGCCCCGCGCGAAATGCCGGTCTGTTCGGCCACTTGCTGGGTGGTGAGGCCCGGATAGCCGCCCCGGACGAGGCAATCGAACGCCGCCTCCACCAGCCGCACGCGCGTGCGCACGCTTTTCTGCTGCTGCCAGCGCAGCGGCGGCTCGGCAAGGTCAGCCGGGCGCAGCGCCGCCAGCAATCGTTCCTGCGTGGTTGATCCATTCATCGCCATGCCCCCATCATGCACAGGACAGCACAGTTTTAGCCCTGATCAAAGTTCCAGTTTGCGCTAGCCGATCATGCAGTTAAACCGGCATGACTGTCGGTTTTGCCCGGCACCCGGAACCTGCGCCGCAACCGCACGGGGAGCATGCCTTAAATGACTGCCGAGCAACCCATTTCCCGCTATTCACCCGAATTCGATGTGCCCGTGCGCGGCGATACGATCACGGCGGATCGGTATATCACGCGCGAATGGATGGCGCTGGAGAACGAACATCTCTGGCCCAAAGTCTGGCATCTGGGCGGCGTGCTGGCCGAACTGGAGGAGGAAGGCGATTTCATCCGCCACACCTTCGGCAAGGAATCGGTGATCATGGTCCGCCAGGCGGATGGCACGATCAAGGCGTTCTACAACACCTGTCCGCACCGGGGGAACCGGCTGATCCTTGGCGATTCGGGTTCGGTCCCGCGCATCACCTGCGGCTATCACGGCTGGCAGTTTGATCCCGCCGGCACGCTCGTGCATGTGCAGGACCCGGATGATTTCGCGGGCGGCAACCCTTGCGGCAAAGTCACGCTCTCCGAACTGCGGTGCGAGACGTGGGGCCCGTTCGTGTTCTGGTGCATGGACGACGATGTGCCGCCGCTGCTCGATTGGCTGGCCCCGCTGCCCGAGCGGCTGGCGGGCTACAAGCTCGACACCTGGGTGCGCGTGCTCAATGTCTCGGCCGATTGCCAGTTCAACTGGAAGATCATCCGCGACAATTTCAACGAGAGCTACCACCTCCCGACGATCCACCCCGAGCTGGCCACGTTCATCAACGACGGACTGCCGACCACGCTGTTCGAAATGTACCCCACCGGGCACAATTCGATGTGGATGGTCGGCCATCAGGCCACCACCCGCCAGGACTATGTCAGCGGCGATGTGCCACCGGGGCTTTACGAAGCGGCGCTGGCCTGGGGGATCGACCCGACCCAGTATCGCGGCCGCACCGGCGATATCCGCGCGGCGGTGATCAAGGCCAAGCGCGAGCAGGGCGCCGCGCGCGGCTATGACTATGACGCGATGACCGATCAGCAGCTGGTGGACTATTTCCACTGCACGCTGTTCCCCAACCTCACGCTCACCATGTCGCCCGAACAGTGCCAGATCCTGCGCACCGAGCCGCACCCGACCGACCCGGAACAGTGCATTTTCCAGCACTGGTGCCTCTATCCGCCGATCACGGGGATGGAGACGATCGAAACCCCCGTCGGCCCGGCCCCCTTCCGCCACGATGCGATCCACCACCATTCGACGTATGGCGACGGCGTCTCGCTCGGCTTCGTGGCGGATCAGGATCTCTCGATCGGCACCACCCAGCAGCAGGGCCTCAATTCGCGCGGCTTCAAGGGCTTCATCCTGCCCGGCCAGGAAAAGCGCGTGCAGCGCTTCCACGAATTGCTCAGCGACTATGTGAGCGGAAAGCAGCCCTGACCGCCGGCATCACGCCCCAGCCATAGCTCGCTTGCCGGGCCGCATAGTGCAGCTCGCCCCCATGCTGTTTGTGCAAGCGTGCTGCAGCTCTAAAGCTGCAGCAATTGCTTGCCCTTGTTCGATCCCGAGAACAGCCGCTGCAAGGTCTCGGGCGCGTTTTCGAAGCCGTGCTGCACGTCCTCGCGATAGGCCAGCTTGCCCTCGTTCACCCACTTGACCAGACGGCGGCGGATATCGGGAAATTCATTGGCCCAATCGAGCACGATGAAGCCCTGCATCCGTGCGCGGCGGAACACGAGGTTGAAGTAGTTTTCCGGGCCTGCGGGCAAGTTCCCCGTCTCATATCGGCTGATCCCGCCGCAGATCACCACCCGCGCATTCGTCGCGATGCAGGCGAGCATATCGTTGAGGATCGTGCCGCCAACATTGTCGAAGATCACGTTGATGCCGTGCGGTGCCAGTTCCTTGAGCTGCGCGCGAATGGGGCCAGCCTTGTAGTCGATGGCATGGTCATAGCCCGCTTCCTCGGTCAGCCAGGCGCACTTCTCCGGGCCGCCCGCGATGCCGATCACGGTGCAACCGGCAATTTTCGCCAGCTGGCCGACGATCGAGCCCGTCGCCCCCGCCGCGCCCGAGACGACCACCACGTCGCCCGCCACCGGCTCACCCACCTTGAACAAGCCGCAATAGGCGGTCACGCCCGTGGTGCCGAGGATCGAGAGCATGGCCGTGGGCGGCAGATCGGGCATCGCCGGGATCAGCCCTTCGCCATCATGGATCAGGTATTCGCTCCAGCTGATCGACCCTGCCAGCACCGTCCCCACCGGAAACTTGCCGCCGTTGCTCGCGACGACTTCGGTGATCCCCGAACCGCGCATGACATCGCCGATGGCCATCGGCGCGACATAGTCGGCGATGTTTTCCATCCAGCCCTTCTGCGCCGGATCGAAACCGAGAAAGAGCGTCTTGAGCAGCATCTGGCCCGGGCCCGGATCGGGCAGGGTGGCGGTCACCAGCTTGAGGTCATCCTCGGCGATGGGGCGGCCGCGCGGGTGTCCGTTCAGCAGCCATTGGCGGGTCTCAGTCACGTTGGGCTCTCCCTCAAGCGATGTGTTGCAGGGAGACTAGCGGCAGCGCGCCGTGCGCGGACCTAGTCAATTCGATGAGCCCAAAAGGGAATCAGCCCATTCCCGCCATGCGCGTCGCCAGTGCCGGATCGCGCGGATCGTTCCAGTCCTGCCGCGCGGCCCAGGTCGCAAGGCTGGCGGGGCGGTGCGCGAAGTGGCGCGCCATCTCCGCCGGATCGACCACCAGCGGCGATTGCGGCTGCGCGTTGTACCAGCGGTAGAACGCGGCCATGCCATCATAGATCGACAGCGGCTGCACATCGGGCGAGCCGGTGACCAGCAGGCTCATCGCGGAGGCGAAATCATCGGGGGTGAGGCTTTTGAACGTGATCGGGCGGCCCGCCGCTTCGCTCAGCACCGCCGCGACCTCATCCCCCACCAGCGCCTCCGGCCCGCCGACACGGTAGCGCCCGCTCGGCAGATCGGGGTTGGCCAGCGCCTCGACCATGAACGCCGCCACGTCATCGAGGCAGATCCACGAGATCTTGAGATCGGGCTTGGCCGGATAGGCGAACACGCCCTTGTTGACGATTCCGGGCTTGTTCCAGCTGCGGATCATGTTGTCCATGAACACGCGCGATTCGATGATCGCCCACCCGCAGCCGCTGCCCGCAATCGCGGCGATGATATCGCGCCGCCCGTCCATTGCGGGGCTGCCGATATCCGCCTCGGCAATGTGGCAGCTGGTGTGGAAGACGATCTTCTGCACGCCATTCGCGCGGCCAGCGGCGGCGATGTTCGCGCCCATTTGCTGCGCCTTGGCCCGGTCGAACACGAAGGGCAAGTGCGCGGCGATGCCGTCCATTCCCGCCGCCGCCGCGATCATCGAGGCTTCGTCGTAGATGTCCGCCGCCACCGTCTCGACCGCCGCAAATTCGGTTCCGGCCAACGCCTTGGGATTGCGCAGCGCGGCCACCGGGGTCATCCCCGCTGCGATCAGCCGGGTGAGCAGCGGGTGCCCCTGATCGCCCGTCGCGCCCAGCACCAGAATGCGCTTCATCGCGGTATCTCCCATTATTGGTTGGCCAAACGCGCAGCAGCGCGCCCGGCGATGCACCCGAACGTCAGCGCCGGGCCCAAAGTGCCGCCCGCGCCCGCATAGACGCTGCCGGTGGGGCAGCTGATCACATTGCCCGCGCCGTACAGCCCGGGGATCGGCTCGCCCTCCACACCCAGCACTTGCGCCGCGGCGTTGGTTTTCGCGCCGCCATTGGTGCCCAGCGCGCCGAGCTTGATCTCGACCGCATGGAACGGCCCGGTATCGACCGGGCCGAGCGTGGCCGCCGCACCGGGGCGCGAACGATCCCCGTAGAAGTGATCGTAGCGGCTGACCCCGCGTCCGAAATCGGGGTCTTCGGCATCGCGCGCGTGCGTGTTGAAGCGCGCGACCGTCTGCAGCAAATGTGCAGCATCGACCCTGATCTGTGCAGCAAGACCTTCTAGGCTGCCTGCCTGAAACACCCAGTCCGGCAGCGCATCCCACGGCATCACCGGCCCCAGCGGATAGCGCGCGCGGTACTCTGCATCGAACACGAGGTAGGCGGGCATGTTGGGGTAATCGTATGTCGCCGGATCGAACGCGTGGAACGCGCCCGCAAGCGAGGAATAGTTGATCGCCTCGTTGCAGAAGCGCTGGCCCGCGCGGTTGACCATCAGGCTGTGCGGCAGGGTGCGCTCGATCAGCACGGGCATGCTGCGCTGCTCGCCGCCCGCCCACTGCGCCCCGCCCATCGCGAGCGTGGGCACCCACCACGCGCTGGTCATGTTGCCGAGCGCCGCGCCTGCCGCCATCGCCAGCTTGAGCCCATCCCCCGTATTGCCCGGCGGCGAGGCCGGGGCATCGAGCGGCCCGCGCAGGAACGCCTTCTTGAGGCCCTCGTTCCATTCGAACCCGCCGGTCGCGAGGATCACGCCGCGCGCGGCATGGATGGTGCGCGGCCCTTGCGCTGTGCTGAAGTGCGCGCCGGTGACGCGGCCCTGCTCGATCACCAGCCGCTCCGCCTTGCAGCCCAGCTGCGGCTCGATCCCGCGCGCAAGGCACGCGGCCAGCAGCCGTCCGACCAGCGCCTGCCCGAAGCCGCGCAAGTCCTCCGCCGCGCGGCGCTGCAGTTCCGCCGGATCGACAAAACCCGAACTGCCGCCCAGCGGCGTTTCGCGCAGCATCATGCGGTGGATCACGCCGTCGCCAAACACTTTGTCCGCCCAGGGACCGAGC
>CAIKKO010000142.1 GCA_903828025.1 uncultured Sphingomonadales bacterium | reverse complement strand
CGCCCTTGTTCTTGTAGTACGAGTAGATGAACGGCTTGGTGACGTTGAGCTGCTCGGCCACCGAATCCAGCGTGGTTGCCTCATAGCCGTTGATGAAGAAGAAGTGGCTCGCTTCCTCAAGGATGCGCCGCCGCTTGTAAGCGGTGATCTCATCCTTGAGCTGGGCAGCGGCGCGCTTCTTCTTTGGCTTATCCATAAGCTCCGCAAGATCAGTGGCTTCAACGAGTTTGTGCATCAGCCCATCGCGGTCCGCAAGATTTCCATGACATCCGCCGCCGTCTTGATCGGGCGCGGGTTGGTGCGGCCCCAGATATCCTCGAGCGTGTATTCGGAGACGAGCTGCAACTGGTCCTCGCCCACGCCGACCTCCTTGAGGCTGCGCGGCATGCCGAGGCCCCGGATCAGCGCATCGAGCAGTTCGGACGCAGGGCGTGTGGGATCGCCAAGGCACGCGCTGATGCGCTTCTGCCGCTCGGCATTCACCGCGAGGTTGAACGCCTGAACGAAGGGCGACATCACGCACGAGGTGTAGCCATGCGGCACATCGCAGGTGCCGCCCAGCACGTGGCCGATGGCATGGCTCGCCCCCATCGGCACACCGCCAATGATCGGGATCATTGATTGCCACGCGCCGATCTGGCATTTCAAGCGCGCATCAAGATCGGTCGGGTCTGCCTTCACGGCCGGGAGGCCCGCTGCCAGCAAGCGCAACGCGCTATCGGCAATGCCGTCACAGAAATCGTTCGAGAGGAACGATGCCAGCGTCTCGGTGGCGTGATCGACCGAGCGCACCCCGGTCGAAAGCCACAGCCATTCGGGCGTGTGCACCGTGATCGCCGGATCGAGCACAACGCAGACCGGCACCATCTCGCGCTGGGTATAGGCTTGCTTGAGCTTGATTGCCTCGTCGGTCGCGCCCGAAAGCGGATTGAACTCGCCGCCCGATAGCGTGGTCGGCACGCAAATCGCGCGGACATCGGGCCCGGCGAAATCAGGAAGGACCATCGCGCCGGTCTCGTCCACCCGCACGCGGTAGTCGTCGAACTGGTCGATCGTGGTGATATTGTGCTTGAGGCAGATCAGCAGGATCTTGCCCGCATCGGTCACCGAACCGCCGCCAACCGTTACGACCAGATCGGCCCCCGCCTCACGCGCGCTGACCGCAGCGGCAAGCACATCGCTGCGCGGGGCGTGGGGCTGTATACCGTCATGCGTCGCGGCATGGCGCGCGCCGAGCGCCGCCTCGATCCGGCGGATTTCGTCGGTCTGGCGGTTGAGGAAACTGCTCGCCAGAATGAACACACGCTTCGCACCGCGCGCCGCCGCTTCCTGCGCCACCGCTTCAGCCGCCGGAACCCCCAGCGTGACACGCTCGGTTGCGGTCAGCATGACCTGTGAGGCTGTAACCATCGCTGCTCTCCCACCAATTGCTCTATTTATACTGCTTGGTAGCAATTATGGAATGTGGGTCAACCGGCGTATCAGTCGGCATGCGGCCACTCGTGCCGCTCCAATGGCCCGCACTGCAGCCAAAGCTGGGTATCAAACATCGAAAACGCCATGCGTCTGGCGAACTCGGCCCAAAATTTCCGTGTGAGCAAGCACGATCCGCGCATAGGGCAACCGTGG
>CAIKKO010000141.1 GCA_903828025.1 uncultured Sphingomonadales bacterium | reverse complement strand
GGCGTTCCACCACTTCCTGCGCGGCGAGGCGAAGTTCGATGGCCTTGACGCGCTGGTCGCGCAAATGGCGCGCGATTGCGATGAAGCGCGGCGGCTGCTGAATCAGGCTGGGTAGGCGATCATCACGCTGAGCACGTAGCCGCCCCACACGGCGGTGGGCACGAGCAGCCAGGGCGAACGCGCATCGCGGCGGCGCAGCACCAGCATGACGATGAGCGCGGCGATCAGCGTCACCACCGTGCCCCAGAGCGCGGCTTGATTGCGCTGCAGGCCGCCGGTGTAGAACGGATAGGCGATGCACAGCGCGCCGAGCATATAGGGCGTCCACGAGCGCCAACCGTGGTCCCCGCTCCGCTGCACATAGACCCAGCGCGCCGCGCCCATCAGGCCGAGCAACACGGTCCAGATCAGGCCGACGACTGCGCCGGGCGGAATCATCGGCATGTGCCGCCCGGGCGTGGCCCAGCCCACCGCAAACAGGAAGCCGTTGATCGCGATGGTGGCGGTGAGCAGCACGGCGACATTGGCGGCCAGCGCGCCGCGCCCTTCGGCCCTGACGAACGCGGTGCGGAGGTTGGGGGCGGCCATGGCATTGTCCTTCGGGGCATGAAGCAGGATTTCACCACCTTAGACCGTTCGTGTCGAGCGAAGTCGAGACAGCATATGCAGCGCTAGGTGTCTCGACATCGCACGACACGAACGGGGGAGTGGGCAGGTTTGGCCAGCGAGCGAACCAGAAATTGCGCAAACCGGGCAGCGAGGCTAAGGCCCGCCGATCATGTCCGAAACGCCCGACTACCGCTCGACCGTCTTCCTGCCGAAGACCGATTTCCCGATGAAGGCCGGCCTCCCCCAGAAGGAGCCGGGCATTCTGGCGCGCTGGCAGGACGAGAACCTCTATCGCGCAGTGCGCACCGCGCGCGCCGGGGCGGAGAAGTTCATTCTCCATGATGGCCCGCCCTATGCCAATGGCGACATGCATATCGGCCATGCGCTGAACCATATCCTGAAGGACATGGTGTGCCGCACGCAGAGCCTGCTGGGCAAAGATGCGCCCTATGTGCCCGGCTGGGATTGCCACGGCCTGCCCATCGAGTGGAAGGTCGAGGAAGAGTACCGCAAGAAGAAGAAGAACAAGGACGAGGTTCCGGCGGCCGAATTCCGCGCCGAATGCCGCGCCTATGCCCAGAACTGGGTGAATGTGCAGCGCGAGCAGCTGAAGCGGCTCGGCATCAATGGCGATTGGGACCACCCGTACCTCACGATGGACCCGGAAGCGGAAGGCACCATCGTCGGCGAACTGCTCAAGTTTGCCGAGAGCGGCCAGCTTTATCGCGGCGCGAAGCCGGTGATGTGGTCGCCCGTGGAGAAGACCGCGCTGGCCGAGGCGGAGATCGAGTACGAGGATATCGTCTCGACCCAGATCGACGTGGCGTTCGAGATCGTGGAATCGCCGATTGCGGAGCTGGTCGGCGCCCATGCGGTGATCTGGACGACGACGCCTTGGACGATCCCGGTGAACCAGGCTTTGGCTTATGGGCCGGAGGTTGAGTATGT
>CAIKKO010000140.1 GCA_903828025.1 uncultured Sphingomonadales bacterium | reverse complement strand
TCTCTTCTGCCGATTATCATAGAATGCTGTAAATCCTTACGATCGGTTAAGTTAATCTTAGAAAATATTTTTTCGCTGTCCATCTCCATCTCGAGTTTAATTACCGGCCTGACAGAAGAACCGCTCGCAGAAAATATTATCGCAATATCTGCAAGGTCTGGTATCAAATGATTAAGCTTTTCAAATATTTCTTTCTTTGTCTGACTTTCATTTTCAGGGATTAGCTGATAATGCGACAAATCAATTTCTAAAAATTTATCAATACTCTCTGCATAACCAAGTTGCTTTGCGATTTTAATATCTAAAATAGATTTCAAGCAATTTTGAAAAACTGCATAAACGTCAGGTGAAACAGAATCTCTAACCTCTTCGACGTTGCTTTTAGAATCCGCAGCACCGCTAACTTGCGAGATTTTTAGGCTCAGTGAAGATGAGCCCTCACTATTTATGCGCGTTACTTTGAATGGCAGCCAATCTGCCAATCCCTCAGACGTAGTTAGTAGCCGAACAATCAGTTCTTCAATATTCCCGATTGAATCGTCACACTGGATGTAGATGGGAACAAAGTCAAAATTCTCAAAAGGTTTGTGCGTTAGACGCTCTAGAACTGATGCATGACCCTGAGCCATCAGCATCATCTGATGCGAAAGAGACGACTTCCCAATACCCCGGTTGCCATAAATCATCATATGGCCCCCGGGAATTGCAAGGGCTGCCGCCACTTCATCTAGCTCACGCTGCCGCCCAGCAAATCGGTCTGGATCCTCAATGACTTTCGCAGGAGTGAACGCGTTAGCGGGATTCATGCTCCATCACTCCGCCGCGATCCCCGCCGCCTTGAACATATCCGCCTCGTCCTCGACCACCAGTTCGTTGGCTGCATCGCTGGTCTTCGCCTTGCGGCGCGAGTCGAAGCTGGACCACACGGTGTTCCAGTCGCCGCGCGTGGCGGCTTTGGAGTATTCGGTGGCGCGGGTTTCGAAGAAGTTGGCGTGCTCCACGCCGTTGAGCAGCGGGGTGAGCCAGGGGAGGGGGTGTTCCTCGATCATGTAGATCGGCTGGAAGCCCAGCTGGCCGAGGCGCCAATCGGCGATGTAGCGGATGTACTTCTTGATTTCCTTGGGGCTCATGCCCGGCACCGGGCCCTGCTCGAACGCGAGGTCGATGAACGCATCTTCGAGCCGCACGGTCTTCTGGCAGCAGTCGATGATGTCTTCCTTCACTGCCTTGGTCAGGCAGCCGCGCTCGGCCACGAAGGCGTGGAACAGCTTGGTGATGCCCTCGCAGTGGAGCGATTCGTCGCGGACCGACCACGAAACAATCTGCCCCATGCCTTTCATCTTGTTGAAGCGCGGGAAGTTCATGAGCATGGCGAAGCTGGCGAAAAGCTGGAGCCCTTCGGTAAAGCCGCCGAACATCGCCAGGGTGCGGGCGATATCCTCGTCAGAGTCGACCCCGAACTGCTGGAGATAATCGTGCTTGGCGCGCATTTCCTCGTATTCGAGGAACATGCCGTATTCGCTCTCGGGCATGCCGATGGTGTCGAGCAGGTGGCTGTAGGCCGCGATATGCACAGTCTCCATGTTGGAGAAGGCGGCGAGCATCATTTTGATCTCGGTCGGCTTGAACACACGGCCATACTTGTCGTGGTAGCAATCCTGCACCTCGATATCGGCCTGCGTGAAGAAGCGGAAAATCTGCGTGAGCAGGTTGCGCTCGTGGTCCGAGATCTTCTGCGCCCAATCGCGGCAATCCTCGCCCAAGGGCACTTCTTCCGGCATCCAGTGGATCTGCTGCTGCCGCTTCCAGAACTCGTAAGCCCAGGGATATTCGAACGGCTTGTAGGAATTGCGGGCTTCAAGAAGAGACATGGGACGAGTCCTGTACGGAGAAGTTGGGCAAGATAGACGTGGGCGCGCCCGCGCGGAAGCGGGCCGCGCGGGCGAAAGGCAGGCGGGCGGCGGGTTTTCCACCGCCGGAGAGGGAAGAGCTGGCTACTTCCAGAACCAGCGGGGCGTGAGCCCGCGCCCGGCGCGGTTCCGCCACATCTGGATATACATCCACAGCCCCGAAAAGCTGAAGAAAATCATCGCGAAGCCCGAGAGCAAGTCGATTGCCACGCCGACGGGCCCGAAGGTCTCGCCCGAATGCAGGTGATGGAAGAACCCCACCAGCGCGCGCGGATCGCCCGGCTTGGGCTTGGGCCGGCACATGTAATCCGGCGGGCAGGTGAAGGCCGGTCTGGCCGCGACTTGCGCCGTTTTCGGCGCGTCGTCGTCCTCGCCCGCCATGAGCGGCAGAATCTGGCTCACCGTGCCCGTCACCGCGATCCACAGCAGGAACACCCCGAAGAACACCGAAACCCAGCGATGGAACTTGCGCATTGACGGTCACCTTTTGCAATTGCGAATTATTCGCAAGTGTAGCTTGCCCGGACAAGTCCGGGCAAGCGGGTGCCGTGTCGCGGATTGTATCCGGATTGTGGCGCAAGGGCGAGCGGCTCATCACGATGCGGTGCCAACGGACGGTTTGAACCAGAATTCGATTTCGGCGGTATCGACCTCGAAACGCGCGGCATGCGGGACGCTCGCACGCACCTCATACCAGTCGCCCGGGCCGTAGCGCGTCACCTCGCCCGCGATGGTGAGCAAGAGCGCACCTTGGGTGATGATGCCCCAATTGTTGGTATCATGGGTGTGCTCTTCGATCACGGTGCCGGCGGGATAGCTGGCGAACAGCACCTCGCAGCCGTCTGCCGCCAGACGATTTGCCTGAAACCGTCCGGCATAAGCCGACAGCGATGACACGAAATCGGGAAAAGGCGGCATCGACATTCCTCTGAGGAGTCGGACTTTCGGACCACGCCATTACTGGCCCCGTTACGGGCCCCGTTACTGGCAGGCGAGGCATTCCTCGTAGTCGGTCGGGGCGCTGAGTTCGATCACGGGTGCGGCGGCGGTGTTGTCTGCCTCCACCCCGCCGGCAAAGCCAGCGCGCTGCACCGACTTCGAGCGCAGGTAGTAGAGCGACTTGATGCCCTTTTCCCATGCCTGGAAGTGCAGCATCATCAGGTCCCACTTGTCGACATCCGCCGGGATATAGAGGTTCAGCGACTGCGCCTGGTCGATATAGGGCGTGCGGTCTGCGGCGAATTCGAGCAGCCAGCGCTGGTCGATCTCGAAGCTGGTCTTGTAGACGGCCTTTTCCTCCGGCGAGAGGAAATCGAGGTGCTGGACCGAACCGCCGCGCTCGAGGATCGAGTTCCACACATTGGTGGAATCCTTCGATTTCGATTGGAGCAGCTTTTCGAGGTACGGGTTCTTGACCACGAAGCTGCCCGAGAGCGTCTTGTGGGTGTAGATGTTCGCCGGGATCGGCTCGATGCACGCGCTGGTGCCGCCGCAAATGATCGAGATCGACGCGGTGGGGGCAATCGCCATCTTGCAGCTGAAGCGCTGCATCACGCCCATGTCGGCCGCATCGGGGCAAGGCCCGCGTTCCTGCGCGAGCATCAGCGAGGCTTCGTCCGCGCGCTCGGCGATGTGGCGGAACATCTTGAGGTTCCACGCTTTTGCCATCGCGCTTTCAAAGCCGATGCCCTTGAGCTGCAGGAACGAGTGGAAGCCCATCACGCCCATGCCGACCGAACGCTCGCGCATCGCGGAATACTTGGCGCGGGCCATCTCGTCCGGCGCGCGGTCGATATAGTCCTGCAGCACGTTGTCGAGGAAGCGCAGCACGTCTTCGACGAAGTGTTTGTCTTCGTGCCATTCGTCCCAGGTTTCCAGGTTGAGCGACGACAGGCAGCACACCGCGGTGCGATCGTTGCCGAGGTGATCGCGCCCGGTGGGCAGGGTGATTTCCGAACAGAGGTTCGAGGTCGACACCTTCAGCCCCAGATCGCGGTGATGCTTGGGCATCGTGCGGTTCACCGTGTCGGAGAACACGATATAGGGCTCGCCGGTGGCGAGGCGCACTTCGACCAGTTTCTGGAACAGGCTGCGCGCATCGACCTTGCCCCGAACGGCGCCGTCCTTGGGGCTTTTCAGTTCGAATTCGCGCCCGTCGCGCACCGCTTCCATAAAGTCATCGGTCAACAGCACGCCATGGTG
>CAIKKO010000139.1 GCA_903828025.1 uncultured Sphingomonadales bacterium | reverse complement strand
GCCTTCGCCGCTTCGCGCGCGAAGGCCATGCCGACGAGCTCGATCTGCCCGGCACGATTGACGGCACCGCCAAGCAGGGCTGGCTCGATATCCGCATGCGCCCGGAACGGCGCAACGCGGTCAAACTGCTGCTGTTCCTCGATGTCGGCGGCTCGATGGACCCGTTCATCAAGCTGGTGGAGGAGCTGTTCAGCGCCGCTACCGCCGAATTCAAGAACATGGAGTTCTTCTATTTCCACAATTGCCTCTACGAAGGCGTGTGGAAGGACAACAAGCGCCGCTGGTCCGAGCGCACGAACACGTGGGATCTGCTCCACAAATATGGCCACGATTACAAGATCGTGTTCGTCGGCGATGCGGCGATGAGCCCTTACGAAATCAGCCACCCCGGCGGCTCGGTCGAGCATTTCAACGAGGAAGCCGGCGCAGTCTGGCTGCACCGCGTGGCGCAGACTTATCCGGCCACCGTCTGGCTCAATCCCGTGCCGGAGAAGCAGTGGGGCTATTCGCAATCGACCAAGATGATCAAGGATCTGGTCGGCGGCTCGATGTTCAGCCTCACGCTGGAGGGGCTGGATGCAGCGATGCGCGAACTGACTCGCAAGAAGCACTGACAAGGCCCCTCCGTCAGCCCTTCGGCAGGTCGGAGGGGTAAATGCGTAAGCGGATTAAGCCGGACTTGATCCGCCCCACCGCAGGCGTAAAACGGTGTAAAATAGGAGAGGTCGCCGCATGTCCGAAAACGAAATCCTCACGACCACCCGCAATCGCGGCCGTGTCGACCTCACGCTCAACCGCCCGCAGCAATACAACGCGCTGAGCGAGGACCTGCTCGCCGCGCTGAAGGCCGAGCTGGACCGCCTCGCCGCCGATCCGTCGGTCAGCTGCGTCGTGCTGTCGGGCGCGGGCAAGGCGTTTTGCGCCGGGCACGATCTGCGCCAGATGAGCGCCCAGCGCCGGCTCGACTACTACCGCGCGCTGTTCGCCGCCTGCGCCGAAGTGATGGAGGCCATCGTTGCGCTCCCGGTCCCGGTCATCGCGCGCGTCCACGGCATCGCCACTGCCGCCGGGTGCCAGCTCGTGGGGGCCTGCGATCTCGCCATCGCCAGCCAGGACGCGCGCTTTGCCGTCTCGGGCATCAATGTCGGGCTGTTCTGCTCGACCCCCGCTGTCGCGCTCACGCGCAACGTTCCGGCCAAGCCCGCGTTCGAAATGCTGGTGACGGGCGAGTTCATCAGCGCGCAGACCGCCGAGACCTGGGGCCTGATCAACCACGCCGTGCCGGCCGACAAACTCGATGCCGAGATCGACGCCCTCGCCGCCACCATCGCGGGCAAAAGCCCCGATGCCGTGCGCCGGGGCAAGGCGCTGTTCTATGCCCAGCGCGAAGTCCACCGCGCGGAGGCCTACGCCCTCGCCGCCGAAGTCATGGCGCAGAACATGATGGACGACAACACCGCCGAAGGTATCGAAGCCTTCCTGGAAAAGCGCGCGCCGGTCTGGCGCTGAGCGGAAACAACCCCTCCGTCAACCCTTTGGCAGATCGGAGGGGTAATCTTCTCACCCCACCGTCACACCCTTCCAGAACGCCACCCGCCCCTTGATCGCGGCGGCCTTCTCCTTGGGTTCGGGGTAATACCACGCCGCATCGCGGTTCTCGGCGCCGCCCACGGCCAGCGTGTAATAGTGCGCGGTGCCCTTCCATGGACACCCGCTCGTCGTCGTGCTCGGCCGCAGAACCGCCGGGTCCACCGCGTCCAGCGGGAAATAGTGGTTGCCCTCAACCACCACTGTGTCGTCGCTTTGCGCAATTACCGCGCCATTCCACCGTGCCTCAACCATCGCCTGACTCCTGTTCCGGATTTGACCGCAAGACGCAGGGTGTGGCGCAATCGGGCGCGCGCTACCAGTTCCCCATGATGCACACCCTCACCGACACAATCACCGCGCTCGACTGGACCGCGCTTTCGCAAAGCCTCGACGACCTCGGCTATGCGCTCACTCCGCGCGGGCTGGACGGCCAGCGCCAGACGCTGGGGGCCTAGCGCGCCATCGCCGCCTCGATCTCGGCTATCGTGCGCGGAACACCCTCGCTCAGCTGCTCTGCGCCCGCTGACGTCACCAGATAGATATCCTCGATGCGGATGCCATAATTGGCCGCCTGCACATAGAGCCCCGGCTCGATCGTGATCACCGCGCCGGCCGGGAGCGGCTTTGAAAGGTCGCCGACATCGTGCACGTCCAGCCCGACGAAATGGCCTAGCCCGTGGGTAAAATCGTCGATCCGCCCGGCCTTGCGGAACACGTCTTTCGCGGCTTCGGAGAGATCCTCGAAATAGGCCCCGGCCTTGAGCTTGGCCAGTGCCGCTTCATGCGCCGCCAGCACCAGCGCATAGTCGTCGCGCTGCTTGGGGGTGAATTTGCCGCTGGCCGGGAAGGTGCGCGTCACGTCGCAGGCATAGCCGCCGACCGAGGCGGCCGCGTCGATCAGGATCAGATCGCCCGGCGCGATCACTCCGGTGCGCCCGGTATAGTGCAGCGAGGCGGCATTGCGGCCCGTGCCGACAATGCTGCCATAGGCCAGCCCGGTGCCGCCGCCTTCGCGGAAGGCGGCTTCCACAGCGTCTTGCAACTGCCCTTCGGTCCAGCCGGTCCGCACTTGCTTCATCGCCGCGATATGCCCACGCGCGGTGGCGGCGGCGGCCTTGCGCATCTGCTCGATCTCGCGCGGCTCCTTCACGCAGCGCATCGCCGGGAGGATCTGGCTGCTGTCGTCGATCGAGGTTCCGGGAACGCGCGCCGCGATCTGGCCATAAAGCTCAAGCGCCTTGGGCACCGGGGCCGTGATGCTGGCGATGGGCCCGAGAAAATGCAGCGTCTTGCTGCGTTCGGCCAAAGTGGTGGCAATGGGGCCCAGCGCGCTGGTGCGGAACACTTTGGCAAACCCGGTGCGCCGCTGGATATCCGCCCCCAGCGGCAGGCGTTCGACTTCCCAGCGCTCGGCTTCGGGCTCACGCGGGGGCAGCAGCAGATATTCGCGGACCGTGCGCTCGACCGGGGCGAGGATCAGGATCGCGCCCGGCTCGTCGACGATCCCGGTCAGCCAGGCAAAATCGCCGTCCTGCGTGAATGGCGGAGATACCGGGCCATCGAACGCGGGCCGCTCTGCGCCATAGACCACCGCGATCCCGTCCCCGATTGCGTCCATCAGCTTGCGCCGCCGCTCGCGGAACACCTCGGGGGCGAAGGGGAACGTGCCCGCAGGCGTGCCGAAGCCCTCCGGCGGCAGGACTTGCGCGGCCAGCCCGCGCGGCAGCAGCGCGGTCGCCGCACCGGAGGCCAAGAGGCTGCGTCTGCTCAACATGCCCTGCTGCTCCACCAAGGTTCACGATTGTTCATGGATACCGGGATCAGGTTTGTGTGCAACGCGATTTCGGCGCGTGCAACCTAGTGTCACGACCTAGCAGGTCTCAGTACAGCAGGAACGGCGCGCGGGTTTCGATCCACGCCGCCTCGTC
>CAIKKO010000138.1 GCA_903828025.1 uncultured Sphingomonadales bacterium | reverse complement strand
TTGCCGTCCACCTGCACCCGCAACATCCAAGATTTGGCCCCGGTCGGTGCGCAGACCAGAAAAAGCCCGTCGCCATCCTGATAACTGCGCTTCACCGGCTTGCCGCCGGGACCATATCCCGGCTTCGCCGCCAGCACCGCTTTTTGTTTCAGCTTCCCCACAGTGCCACCCTTCCGCCTGTCACCACATTCTTCCCCACACTAATACGTGGTTTTCAGTGGCGGTCAATGGTCCGGCTTGCACTAGTGGATTTTCAAAACCCCGTATTTACTGGGGTTTTCCTGCCCCTCGATAGCCCTTCATGGCCTTGACTATTGATCCTACTCAGGGAGCCAGCCCTACAGGGGTTTTCGGTTTCAGTGGACCGAGCCGATCCGGCCTTCCAAGACAGCATCGAGAATGGCCGGGTGGAACGGCGCTTCGAAGCGCAGGCCTGCGGTGAAGCCGCTGGTCCATTCCACGCTCGCCTGCCGCGCCTCAAGGCCCGGAAGCGTGATCCACACGGTCATGCCGGGTTGCAGCGTCTCCATCGAGTCGATGCGCGCCGAACAGCAGGTCAGGTCGCTGAGCGTCACTTTGGCGCGCAGCACACCGCGGCGGTAGCTCGCCAGGATGAGCGGGCCGCACGGGGCCTGGCCCCACGGATTGGCATCGTTTCCTGCAGCTTGCTTGACCAGCATGGCGGTGTTTCCTTGTGCGCTACCGAGTGATCGGTCCCACAAGGAAGAACGGCCCGGTAACCGTGCCTTTTAGGCAAGGTGGCCCCCATACGCGGACATGCGGAGTTGTACGTAAGGCGAGAGCGGGCGCGCGCACGATCCGCCTTGGCGCGCCCGCTCTGCCGCGTACCGTCAAGCCACGTTGCGGGTGGCGTCGGCCTCCAGCGACTGGTCTATCGTGGCGGAGACCATTTGCGCGGTCACGGCGCTCAGCGTCCAGCCGAGATGGCCGTGGCCGGTGTTGTAGAACACCCGCTGCCGCCGTCCGGCACCAACGCGCGGCATCATATCCGGCAGCATGGGCCTGAGGCCCGCCCAGGGGAGCACCTCGCCCACGCCAACGTCCGGGAACAGCTGGCGCACCCAATCGACCAGCGGCGCGATCCGGTCGGCACGGATATCACGGTTCTCGCCGTTGAATTCAGCCGTGCCGGCGACGCGGAAGCGGTCCGCGCCGAGCCGCGAGGTGACGATCTTGGCATCCTCGTCGAGCAGGCTGACCCACGGCGCGGCGGCCTGGCTCGCCGCATCGCGCATCATCACGGTGATCGAATAGCCCTTCACCGGATAGACATTGACCCGATCGCCCACCATCGCGGCAAGGCGGCGGCTGCCGACCCCGGCGCAGATGACAAGGCCATCGAACTGATGCACGTCTTCGGCGCGGGTGTCGCTGAGGCTCGCGGTGCGGATCGTGACGCCGTGGTCATGGACGGCGATGGCCTGCACCGCCCGGTCGAGCTGCATCACCGCACCCTTGCGCGCGCATGCGGCGGCGAGGCCACGGGTGAACTTGCAGATATCTCCGGTGGCGTCGGACGGGGTGAAATAACCGCCGCAGAAATCGCCGGTCAGTGTCGGATCAATGCCGCGCATCTCGCCCGGGGTGACCTGGTGGCGATCGAGCCCGCCCTTGCGCACGAGTGCATTGCTGCGCGCCGCGTCGGCAAAGCTGGCGGGATTGCGATAGATGTGGAGGATACCGCGCGTCTCGCAGTCGAAATCGATCCCCTCCTGCTCCGCGATGGCAAAGAGGTGTTTGCGCGCTTCGATCGCGAGCCTGACCGTTGCCACGGTGTTGACATCATGCCGGGGGATCGCGCCGAGGAATTCGGCCAGCCATGAATACTTGTGCCAGCCCGGACGCGGATTGAGCAGCAACGGCGCATCGCGCCGCGCCATCCAGCGCAGACCCTTGAACACGGTGGCCACCGAATTCCACACTTCGGCGTTGCTGGCGGAAAGCTGCCCGCCATTGGCAAACGAGGTTTCCATGGCCGGCAGGGGCTGCCGATCAATTACGGTGATGGTGTGGACGGCGCTCTGTTGAGGCTTTGATTCGCGATGCGCGAACCTC
>CAIKKO010000137.1 GCA_903828025.1 uncultured Sphingomonadales bacterium | reverse complement strand
GCCGATCAGGTTCTCGATGCCGGTAGCGGTGTCGCCCTCCGCATCGCCGCCCTTGCCCGCCACGCCGTCGAGCCGCGCCTCGACCCCTTTGGCCGAGCCGCTGTAGTCGAGCGTATCAATGCCCGCGCCGCCGTCGAGCTTGTCCGCCCCGGCGCTGCCAAGCAGCAGATCGTTGCCCGCACCCGCCTCGATCCATTCGGCCGCAGCGCCGCCGTGGATCGTGTCATCGCGCGCAGTGGCGATCACGTGCTCGATGCTGGTGAGCACATCGCCTTCGGCATCGCCGCCGTGCGAGGCCTGGCCATCAAGGAACACCTCGATGCCCGTGGTGCCATCGGGCGCCCCGTCGAGCGCATGGCTGTAATCGGCCGTATCCGTCCCCGCGCCGCCGTCGATGACGTCTGCGCCCTTGCCGCCAACGAAGGTGTTGTCCTTGGCATCGCCGGTGAGGTGGTCAGCGAAATCCGAGCCGATCAGCCCCTCGACATTGGTATAAGTATCGCCCTGGGCAAACCCGCCAGTGCCTTTGCCCGTGCCGAGATCGGCGGTCACGCCCTCGCCCGAAAGGTGGTAGTCCACCACATCGGTGCCGCCGCCGCCATCAATCGCATCGGCACCCGCGCCCGCGTGAATATGGTCGTTGCCGTCGCCCGCTGCGATGTGCGTGCCGGGCGGGTTGGAGAAGAGCACATAGATCGGATCGCCGGTGACCGGGTCCTTGACCGTCATCCCGGCCTCGTCGGTCACGTCCTTGATGCCGAAATGGGTCGAGACCGACACCGCGAACGTCGATGTCTTGCCGTCGGACGAGAGCCCGAGCAGCACGGGGAAATAGAACTCGTCGACAAAGCCGTCGCTGCTCGCCTGCGCCGCCGTGGGAGGGAGTTTGTAGGTGAGCTGGAGATCGAAGGCGAAATGCGATTCGCTTGCCGGCACGGGCACGGTCTTGCCGGTTTCATCGGTGGTGGTCGTCAGTTTGGTGATGGTGGCCTGATCGACCGAGACCAGCCAGCCCTTGTCAGTCAGCGTACCGTTGACGACGGAATAGCCCGCCGGAAGCGAGGGGACCAGCACTTGCAACAGATCGAGGCCCTTGGCCGGAACTTCGGCCACGACATGCAGCACGCGCATGGTCGAGCCTTGCGGGGCATGTTCGGGGCTGGCGGCATAGATCACGTCGTTGCCCGCCGTGCCGTCGATCGTCTGCACCGCCGATTGCGCCTTGAAGCCCGCGTCCTTCGACGATCCCGGCCCGCCGGTATCGCCTTTGGTCACTGTCTCGCCGTTTTCGGTGCTGTGGGTCACGCCTTCGGAATTGTAGAGCGTGAAGGTCAGCTCGGGCACAAGCTTGCCGATCCCGGCCGGCCCCAGCGCATCGTTGGGTGCCGGATCGGCGGCTTTCGGCGAGATGACTCCGGGCGGCGAAGAAGCCTGCGGCGGGGTATCGCTGATCTTTTCCGTGAGCGATTTGCCCTCTGCATCAGACTTGTGCTGCTGCTGTTCCTTGGCCGCCGCTTCTGCCTGCGCCTGCGCGGAATCGTCGGGCTGGACCTGTGCAGCGTGCTTGGTGTCTTCGGCGGGCTTGGCGACTTCGGCACTGCTCAGGTGCAGTTCGAGCGCGGCGCTCTGGGGCGTGATCTCGCCCACCATGCCCACGGTCTGATCGGCGGAGAACACCTTGTCAGCAAACTGGATGACCGGCTTGCGCCCCGAAAACGCCGCCAGCGCCATGCCCGGAATGATGATCCGCGAACCATCGCCGAACACCAGCACGACATCGACATCGGCGATCTCGACCTTGAACGGCGCATAATGGATGCCGAGCTTGGCCTTGTCGTCGCTATCGAGCGCGACGACTTTGGCCGCGCCGGAAACCGGCTGCAGGGCCGCTGCCTGCCCGGCATCGCCGCTGGCGTGGGCGTCCGGAGCGAGCTTGGCACTGCGCGAATTGCCGACAGAACCTGTTTTGGCGCGAGCGATCTTGACCATACCACCTCAAATTCTGGCTCGAATGCTGGGTGTCCGGTATACCGGGGCCAGCTTAGGGCTTGGTCCGGCCGGACTGCAGGGATTTCACGTATGCGCCGGAGCGGGGCCGACGCGGGAACAACCAAAGGGAACGGCCGCGCGCGCGCGAATTTCAGTCGTCGGAGCCGGGCGCGGGCACCGCGAGCGCCGGCAGCGGCTTCCCGCCGCTCACCAGATCGAACAGCCCGCCAAGCTTCTGCAGCACGCGGTATTCCGCAGCGCGCAGGGCAATCTGGTTGCTGATCTGCTTGGCGCGGGCGTCGAACAGCAGCTGCTCGCTGTCGAGCAAGTCGAACACTGTGCGCCGCCCGCCGCGAAACTGCTGCTTGTAGAGATCGGCCACCCGCTCGGCGGAGGCGATTTCGGCGTCAATCGTGGCGATCTTCTCGTGCGCGGCACCCAGCGCCGAATAGTCGATGCGCAGGTCCTGCTCGACCTCGCGGCGGCGGCGATCCAGCTCGTAATCGGCCTGCCGCAGCCGCGCCCCGATCCGGCGCTTGGTCGCCGTGGTCGCGCCGCCGTTGTAAAGCCGGTACGAGAATGTCACCATCGCGCGCGCATCAATCGCGCGGCCGGTCGAGCCGAGCACATCCTGCTTGTAATCGCTCGCCACGGTCAAACCGATGCGCGGCAAGGTCGAATCCGCCTGGCTGTCGTATTGCTTGTCGAGCGAACGGCGATCCTCGACCGCCTGCGCCAGACGGGGGCTGTGCGTGTCGATCATGTCGACGGCGGCATCCGCGCTTTCGGGCAGAGCCTGGCCCGCTGCCGGCACGTCTGCCGCATGGCTTGGCATATGGTCGGTCAGGCGCTTGTAGGCCTCGCGCGCCTGCTGCAGCGCGCTGCCCCGATCGAGCAGCTGCGAGCGGATATTGTCGAGCCGGGTCTGCGCCCGCTCGACATCCGCCGAAGTGGTGAGCCCGAGATCTTTCTGCACGGTCACGATGCGCAAGATCTTCTTGACCGCCGCAATCTCGCCTTCGGTCAGCGAGACCAGCTTCTGCTGCTGCAGCACGCCCAGATAGGCATTGGCGATATCGTAGGAAATCGCCTCGATCTTCTCGCGCGTGCCCCACTGCGCCGAGCGGTAGGTCGCCCGCGCGCGCTTGATATCGTTGATGGTGACGCCAAAATCCCACAGGTTCTGGTTGAGCGAAATCGTCGCTTCGCTGCGATAGCGCTGGGTGGCGGTCTGCGGCACGCTGCGCGCGAATTCCCGCCCCCATGCCGCCGTCACGTCGACATGCGGAAGATAGCCCGCCCGCGCCTCGTCAACGCCGTACATCGCGTCATCCTGCTGGGCGAGCGCGATCTGGATTTCGGGATTGCCCTTGAGCGAAGCGACAATCGCATCGGTCAGCGATTCGGCATCCCCCGGCTTGTCCGGCGCGGGCGCGGCAGCAGGATCGGCTGGCGTATCGGCATCCGCATCGGCTGCGGCAATCGCTGCGGCTGCGGAATTGTCGATACGCGGATCGGTTTCCGGCGGATCGCCACCGCCTGCAGCGGAATCGGCCGGGCCCTGCACCGGATCTGATATCGGGCGCAGCGCGGGCAGCGGTCCGGGTCCATCGAGCAGCGAAAGCACGGCGGGCCTGACCGGGGCCACGCGCACGGCAGCAGCCCCAAGGACTGGCGATTGCGCAGGATCGACCGGGGGGAGTTCGCCGATGGCGGTGTTGCTGGCCTTGCTCCCGGTTAGCGGCTGGTCGTCCGGCTGGGCCAGATCGGGTGCCGCGGCTGGCAAGCTGGCCGAGAGCACCGCCGCGAGCGGGGTGCCATCGGGCATGGGCCCTTGCGGCAAAGCCGGGGCCGTCAAAGTATGGGTCGGCAAAGTCTGGGCCGGCAAAGTCGGCACCGGCTGCACCAGATCGATCCGCGCATCGGGCAACTTTCCGGCAAGGCCCGGTGCGGTGGCAAGATCGGGCCCGTCGAACCCGTCAAAGACATAAGCCAACGGCCGTGGTTCGGCAGCGCGCGCGTCCGGGATCGCCCCAGACAGGACGGCACTGCTCGCCAGACACGTGGCGAGCGCCGTGAGCGGCAAACGGGCAAGCAAATGCGGCACCTGGGCCTCCTCAGAAAGATCGTGGATCCCAAGCCTGATGTGCGGCCAACATGGTTAAGCGGTGCGCAAGCAGGGGCTAAGGAGAAACCCTTGCGGGCTCCCGCCCGGGGGTCAGGCCGCAGCGCTGTGGGCGGCCATGTCGCGGGCGAGCAGATGCGCTAGCGCCGGTTCGGTCAGCGGTTCGTCAAAGCGGATGCCGAACCCCTGCGGCGTGGTCGCGACAATCTCGCCCTTGATCGCGAGGCCTGCCACCTGCACTTCCACCGCGACCCCGCGCCGGTTCATGAGATAGGCCAGCCGCGGGCGGAACATCGCACCGCCCAGCGACAAGTTGATCAGCCGCCCCTCATAGCTGGCCATCTTTTCGGTGAGCACGATCTCGCCGTCGATCTGGCAAACGTGGCGGGCGTCCGCGCGCGCGAAAATCTTCTTCCGGCTGAACGGATTGAGGCGCAGGCCTGCCATCATAGTGCTCCGCGTTGGCGGGTTGAGAGGTCGGTATCGGGCAAGCTGGTCCCGGATTCGGGGCGGCTTTCCTCAAAGCGGGTGTCGAGGCGGCGGCGCAGGCGCTCCATCTGGCTGCGCGCATCGCCGAGCCTGATGGAATCCTCCTCGGTCGCCGGGCTGAGCGCGCCAGACAGCGTTTCGATCGCGGCCTGCTGATCCCGCGCACGGGAATCGAGCCGGGCGATCGCGTCGCGGCTATGCGCCGAGGCGACAGCCAGCCGCTGCATCCGGCGATCGAGCCGCGCCGCCAATTCGCGCGTGGCGCGGCGGTTGGCGGCCAGTCCTTCGCGCACTTCGATCCGCAGCGCGCGTGCCTCCTGCAAGGTGCGCCGCGCGGAGCGGAGCGGGGACAGGCCCAGCCATCCGGCAAGCCGCGCCAGCATCTGTCCGATGCGGCCGGCTGGGGCTGGGGTGGTAGCTGCACGCGGCTCGTGAGCGGTGCGATAGACCGGCTCGCCCGCCAGCGTGATCAGGCTATCGAGCTGGCGGTGAATCTCGTCGCCATCGAGCGTGGCCGAACGTTCGAGCAACGCGCCCAGCGCCGCCAGCGTCCCGCGAATATGCGCCCGGTCCGCCTCGGCATCTTCGTAGATCCCTCTGAACTGGACCAGCATGTCTGACTGGTTGCGCGCCAGATCGGCCACCGCGTCCGAAACCGGGCGCAGGATCTGGCGGGGATCGGCCAGATCGTTGATGACCCCGGACAAGTGCGAAACCGCTAGCGTGAGCCCGGCGATCTCGGCCTGATTGGCCTGCGCTCCGTGCGCCAGACCGATGATCGCGGCGCGCAGTTCGGCCAGTTCGGCGGCCCCGGCCTGGATCGCCTTGCGCACCGCAGAGAAATCGTGCGCGGGCTGGCTCGCGGTTTCGGACTGGTTCGATTCGAGCTGCGCCAGATTGGTCAGCCAGTGTTCGAATTCATTGCGCAGCGTCTTCATCGCGCTGGTCATGCAGCGCTCGAGCGCGCCCAGAACCATCGAGGTCATCAGGCCGAACAGCGATGAGCTGAAGCCCACCGACATGCCGTTGAGCGGGGCCTTCATCCCGTCGATCATCTTGCCGAAGCTGTCGGTGCCGCCTTTGCCCGAAACGTCCATCGCGCCGATCAGATCGGACACCGAGTGGACGGTCTTCATCAGGCCCATGAACGCGCCGAGCAGGCCCAGAAACACCATCAGGCCGGAGAAATAGAGGATGGTCGACTTGCGGTCGTTGATCCGCTGATCAACGTCATGGAGCAGGGTCTGGACCGTGCCCGCGCCGATCTCGAGATTGTCCTGCTTGCCCAGTTCCTCCGCAATCAGCCGGTAGCCCTGGCCGAGCAACTCGGGCTCGCGGAAAACGATGGCCGGCCGGGCATAGGGATCGCGCGGGCGCTTGGCGCGCTCGCCGTAATCGACCTGCAGCGCATGGAGCGCAACGACTTCGTTGCGCAGCGTCAGCACGTTGCGAAAGGCGATGCCCGCGGCAATCCCGAAGATCGCGAAGATCGACAGGTTGAGCGCCATCTTCGCCTTGATGCCGGACACCACGAAATCATAAGCATAGATGCCCAGCCCGATCAGGACCACCAGGATAGCGGTCATCTTGAACAGTTCGGAGCGAAGCTTCTTTTCCATCGGATCGGATCCAGTGTGTGGCCGGACGCTGGCCGGATGGCCTGCGGATTTGCGGAAGAGCCGGGCGATCATGGCTTGATCACCACGCGCACCATGTGGCCATCGGCCGACGATGCATCGGTCACCCGGATCTGCGTCGTGACATCGGTGGGGGCGATCCCGGCCCGCAGCAGCAGGTTGCGGGTCATCGCGGCGCGGTAGAACGCAAGGCGCTGCGCTTCGGACAGCGAGCGCGTCTGCGGTGCGAAGGACCAGATCTCGTATTTGGTGCCCGGCTTGGACTTGCCTTTGACAAAGCCGATGATCCGGCCCGAATTGGCCTCGTCATATGTGGCGGCGTTGGGCGCGAAGGCAATCTTGAGCAAAGCGTCGGCGGTCTTGACCTCGACCCCCTTGCTGTCATCGGGCTGCTCCACCGCCTTGACCTGCAGTTGCAGCGTATCGGCAGTGTCGCGGGTGCGGATCGAGAGGCGCTCGGCCCCGTCGGTCACCGTGGGCGAGCGCAGCACCGCGCCAAGCTCGGAAACCGAGGTTCCGGCCTGCGCATCGCGCGGCGATAGGATCGGGGCCGCACCCGGAGCGCAGGCCACCGGCAGGATAGGCTTGCCATCCTTGCCAACATGCTGGGCCTGCTGCTGGATCATCTGCTGCTTGAAATTGGCAATCACCCGCTGCGAGAGCTGCATGACCGCCGCGCTCATGATCACGAGCAGGAAGGTCACCACCATGATCACGGTGGTGAGCACGTCCACGAAGGCCGGCCAGTGATTGACTTCGCCGTCGGCGGATGCGCCTGCCACGACCTGCTCCTTGGAAATTGCGGCGCGAGACGCGCACCGACATGCTTAACGAGCGATAAGGCCTTGTGTTTAAGGGCCCGGGGGCCCCGACTTCAGGCTGCTTCCTTAGGGATTTTACTTGCCTTCCGGTCGCTCTGCGCGGCGAGCTGGGCGAGCACTTCGGCTTTGGGCCGATCCGCCACGATCCGCCCGTCCTCCAGCCAGATCACCCGGTCGACGATCTCGAGCAGGGCCAGCCGATGCGTCGCCACGATCAGCGTCTTGCCGCGCGTCGCTTCGCCAAGGCCCGCAATCACGGCCTGCTCGCTGGCGATATCGAGCGAGGCGGTCGGCTCGTCGAGCAGCAGCACCGCCGGATCGCGCACCAGCGCGCGGGCGAGCAGCAGTGCCTGGCGCTGGCCGCCCGACAAGGCCGAACCGCGCGCACCGACTGCGCGCATATAGCCCTCCGCAGTGCGCGCCACAAAGCTGTCGAGCCCCGAGCAGCGGATCGCGCGTTCGACCACTTCGGCGGCAGGCTCGGGCATGCCGAGCAGGATGTTGTGCCAGATCGTGCCTTCGAAGATCATCGCATCCTGCGCGCTGTAGATCACATTGCGGCGCAAATGCGGGATCGAGAACCGGTCGAGCGCATGGCCATCGAGCGTGATGAGCCCGTCTTGCGCGGGCACCAGACCCGCGAGCAGCTGAAGCAGGGTCGATTTGCCCGAACCCGATTTGCCGATCAGCGCCACCCGCTCGCCCTCCCGCACCGCGAAGGACAGGCCGCTCAGGCTCGGCGCGCCGCTCCCCGCAAAGGTATGCCCCAGCCCCGCAACGCGGATCGCGCCGCGCACCGGCGCGTGGCTGATGGCCGGATCGGAGACATCGCGCTCGGGCTCGGCCTGAAGCAGGCCAGCAAGCGCGTTGAACTGGGCGAGGCTCTGATAAGCCCGCGCGAACATCGCGACTGTCGCGGCGACAGGCACCATGGCGCGCCCGGTGAGCATGACCACCGCGATCAGCGCACCAGTGGTCATTGCCCCGGCCTTGATCTCGAGCACGCCGATCACGACGACGAGGACAGTGACCAGCTGGACCAGCAGGCCCGACGCCGCTGCGGGCAATTCAGACCAGTGGCGCACCACCTTGTTGCCGATCGCGAGGTGGTCCGAAAGCACATCCCAGCGCCCTTCGAACAGGCCCTCGGCATGGTTGGCCTTGATCGTGGTCCAGCCGCTGGTGAGCTCTGCGGTCAGGTCGCTGCGCGCCTGCACCAGCTTGCTCGTGCGCCGGCTCGCAAGCTTGAGCGCGAGGTTCGTGACCATGCCGAAGCCGAGCAGCCCGAGCGCGCCGATGATCGGCCCCATCACGGTCAGCCCGCCGATGGCGGCAATGAGCGAGAACATCAGCACCACAAACGGCAGATCGACGCAGAACGTGGCGATGGCCTGCGGCACAAGCAGCGAAAGCTGTTCCAGATCGCGCAGCCCCGTCAGCATCGCGCCAAAGCCCATGCCGGGGCTGGGCGCGCGCGCGCGCAGCACGGCAACGACAGCGCGGTGCTGCACCGCCTGGCCGACCCGGGTCGCCACCCGGTCGACAAAGCGCGACTTCACTTTCTTGAGCAGCAGTTCGAACACCAGCACGATGACCACGCCAATCGAAAGCGCCCAGAGGCTCTCGATCGCGAGATTGGGCACCACCCGATCATAAATCGCGCGCATGTAGAGCGGGATCGCCAGCGCGCAGAGATTGAGCAGCGCGCTGGCCAGCAGCATCTGCCCCAACGCGCGGCGTTCGCCAAGATAGGCACCGAGCAGCCACAGCTTGGGATTGCGGCGGATGAGATCGCGTTCCTGACCATCGCTCGCGCCGTTGACCGGATCGGCGAGCCCCGAATGGAGCACCTCGTCGGCCAGCATCGGGCGCAGCGCGGCAAAGCTGCAGGCCTGCTCACCCGCCGCATCGCGCACCCGCACCGTGCCATCGCTGCAGCCGATGATGAGCACCGCGCCGCCCGTGGCGAGCGGGGCGAGCAGCGGCAGGTCGGTGGCTTCGGGCGCATGCGCCGCAAGCGGCCGCCAGTGTGCCTCGATCCCGATCCGCGACAGGGCCAGCGGTGCCAGTCGGGCGGCCAGCGCGTCTTGCGCCAACGGCAGAGCGGCCGCGAGCGCGGCGCGGTCGGTGGTGATCCCGCGCGCCAGAGCGAGCAATTCCAGCGCTTCGAGCATGGGCAGCGGCGTGATAATTGCCTGCTCCCCTGCCGCGCCTGCGGATGGAGCAGAGCTGGCTCCCGTTCCGCCCCGGAAAAGGCGGCGGCGCGGCGATTGCGGCCCCTCGTTCGAATGCAATGTCATGGTGCTTACCCCGCTTTCCAGCCGGGATTGCCATTTTATGGGTAAGGCGCGGTAAACCGGGTTTAGGGGACTTTGCGTAGGCCGCGCGCAAGCCAAAACAAGGATAATGAACGGTAAACATCACCCCGAACGGTGCTGAAACCATCACCGCACCAACAGCTCCCGGGGTCTTGCCATGCGCCTTTCGCGCCTTCGCCAAACGATCATCATTGCCCTCGGCGGCGCCAGCCTGTTCGACGACTTGCGTCCCGGCGAGGCTGAGGCCGCGCTCGGCGGCGCGCTGGCGCTGCCCAGCCAACCGATCGGCGGGGTCGTGCCATGGAGCGACCGGCTCGGCATCAGCGGCCCCTCGCGCCTGCTGAAAGCGCTGGGGCTGACGTTCGGCCTGATCGTGCTGTGGATGGCGGTGTTTACCGTGGACAAGGTCACGCGCGGCGTGGGGCGCGTGCTGCCTTCGACCCAAAACCAGATGGTGCAGCATCTCGAAGGCGGGATCGTGAAGGAGATCCTCGTGTCGGAAGGCCAGCGCGTGCGCAAGGGCCAGGTCCTGATGCGCATTTCCAACGCCTCGACTGGCGCGGCTATCGAAAGCGCGCGCACCGATCTGGTCGCCAAGCGCATCATTCTCGCCCGGCTCGAGGCGGAATTGTCCGGCGCGGGCAGCTTCGTTCCGCCGCCCGACCTTGCGCGCGAGGCCCCCGACATCGCCGCGAGCGAGGCCGGGCTGTTCGCCTCACGCCGCGCCCAGCGGATGAGCCAGGTCGGCGTGATCAATGAACAGGCGCGGGCCAAATCCGCTGAAGTCGGCTCGCTTCAGGCGCGGCTGAGCAACTTGCGCAGCGAGGAGCGGCTTGCGGAAGACCAGCTGTCCAAGCTCGAACGCGCTTATGCCGAAGATGCCGTGTCCGAACGCGACGTGCTGGACAAGCGCGCTGCGCTGCTCTCGCTGCGCACGCGTATTGCCGATGTCGCCAACCAGATCCCGCAATCCTCGGCCGGCCTTGGCGAATCCGCCGCGCGGCGCGGGGAGATCTGGGCGAGCGATATCGAGCAGGTGCGCACGCAGGCCGCGCAGCTCAGGCTGGAACTCGCCAAGGCCGACGAACAGTTCGGCGCGGTGCAGGACCGCGTGGACCGCGAGGAAATCCGCGCCCCCGTCGATGGCGTGATCAACCGGCTCAACGTGCGCACCGTGGGCGGCGTGATCCGCGGCGGCGAGCCGGTGGCCGAAATCGTGCCCGCCGCCAGCCAGGTGATCATCGAGGCGCGCATCGCGCCCAAGGATCGCGGCAATATCTGGCCGGGCCTGCCCGCGCGGATCAAGATTTCGGCTTATGATTCGACGGTTTACGGCGCACTGGAGGCGCGCGTGGTCGATGTTTCGCCCGATGCGATCCAGGACCCGCGCGGCGGCCTGTTCTACCGTGTGCGGCTCGATGCCGGGCGCGCCAGCTTCGGCCCGGGCATGCCGGTGATTCCGGGCATGACCGGCGAAGTGGCGATCCGCTCGGGCAGCCAGACAATCCTCAACTACATCCTCGGGCCGCTGATCCGCATCTCGCAGGAAGCCCTGCGGGAGTGAGCAGCGCTGAAATACAGAGCGGCCCAAAAGCGAAGCCCTGCCTCAGAACAATAGCAAAAATGTCACATGGCGGAAGTTTCGAAAGCCTGAGGCGGGTTTTGCCCCCCAAAGCTGTTTACACCATGGTCTCAGCGCATATTGCTGCACCGCATCAACCAAAGCTTGTCCCGAGCGAACGCCGGACGGCTGATGATCAGGGGTTTTCCATCGTGCGAACTATTTCTCAATTTGCTCTTCGCAGCGCGTTGCTGGCATCCGCCGCGGCCTTTACCGCTGCGTTCGCGCCGCAATCCGCCTTCGCGCAGCAAGCTTCCGCCGACGCCGGTGCCGCCGCTGAGGCAGCCCCAGCCGCTGACGCCATCGTCGTTATCGGTACGCGCCGGACCGACCGCACGGTCACGAGCTCCGCTTCGCCGATCGACGTGATCGGCTCGAAGGAGCTGGCAACGCAGGCCACTTCGAACCTCCTCGACGTGGTCAAGAACGTCGTACCGTCGTTCAGCGTGCAGTCGAACGTGATTTCAGACGCATCGACCTTCGTTCATTCGCCTTCCTTGCGCGGCCTGTCGGCGGACGAAACCCTTGTCATGATCAATGGCAAGCGTCTGAACCGGTCGGCACTGGTTCAGGTTTATTCGGGCGGCGACACCGGGCTCGGCTATGGCTCGCAAGGCGCGGACATTGGCTCGATCCCCTCGATCGCGATCAAGAACCTGCAGGTGCTGCGCGATGGCGCGACCGCGCAGTATGGTTCGGACGCCATTGCCGGGGTGATGAACTATGGCATCCGTGACAACAAGGAAGGTCTGGAAGTTCAGGGTCGTTATGGCCAGTTCTACCGCAATGGCGATGGCCAGAGCTACCAGATCGCAGCGAACGCCGGCGTCAAGCTCGGCGAACGCGCATGGGTCAACCTCTCGGGCGAATACAACGATGATGCCCGCACCAGCCGCGGTGTGACGCGCCCGACCGCGCTTGCCTATGCGGCGCAGAACCCGGGCAACGCCGGCGCGCTGCCCTACTACCCGCTCCCCGCCCAGATCTGGGGCAACTCGCCCACGCGCGGCTGGAAGATCCTGCTGAACTCTGAGCTCGAGCTTTCGGACACCGCGAAGTTCTACGTCGTGGGCAACGCAGCGCACAGCAAGGCCGAGGAAAGCTTCAACTATCGCGCTTCGACAGCGGCGATCCTCGACCCCTCCGGCAAAACCCTCCAGAGCACCTACGCGGCCGGTGACATCGTGCTCTGCCCGCGCACGTTCCTCAACTACAATGCGACCCCGGGTGCCGACGCCCTTGGCTGCAGCACCACGCAGGATCCTTATTTCCACAACCTCTACCCGGCCGGTTTCACGCCCATCTTCGTCGGCGTGGTGAACGAATTGTTTGGCGTGGCGGGGATCAAGGGCAACTTCGGCAAGCTCACCTATGATGTCTCGGCATCGAGCAGCAAGAACACGCTCGATCTGAGCATGTTCAATTCGCTCAACACCGCGTTCAGCCCCAACAACCCGGCCTCGGCAGCGCCCTACAACACCGCGACACAGACCAGCTTCGATTTCGGGCGTCAGTCGCAGAAGGAAACCGACTTCAACCTCGACGTGACCTATCCGGTCGAGGTTGGCTTAGCCCGGCCGGTCACGCTTTCGGGCGGCTTCGAGTATCGCAAGGAAACCTACCAGCTCACCGCGTCTGATTTCCAGGGCTATGCTCAGGGCGGCGCTTCGGGCTACGGCGGCGTGAGCCCGGCACAGGCTGGCAAGTGGAGCCAGTCGAACATCGCGATTTACGGCGGTGCTGAAACCGACATCACGCAAAACTGGACCGTCGGCGTCGCCGGACGGTATGAGCATTACAACACCTTCGGCTCGGCATCGGTTGGCAAGATCAACACCCGCTACGAGTTCATTCCCGGCTACGCGATCCGCGGCACGATTGGCACAGGCTTCCACGCACCCTCGCCCGGCCAGCAGCACAACTCGACGCTGACCACGAACTTTGCCGGCGGCACGTCCATCCAGACCGGCACTTTCCCGGTCGACAGCGCCATTTCGCAGGTCTTTGGTGCCAAGCCGCTGACGCCTGAGAAGTCGACCAACTTCGGCATCGGCTTTACCGCGCAGCCCGTCTCGGGTCTGTCGCTGACGGTCGATTACTACAACATCAAGGTCCGCAACCGCATCTTCATCTCGCAGGCATTCCCGATTGCGGATGCAACGCATCCCGATGGCAGCATCACAGCGGATGACATTGCCAAGTACCCGGTTCTCGCCGCCGTCGGCGTGGGCGGTCAGGTGGGCTACTTCACCAACGGCCTGAGCACGCGGACGCAAGGTGTGGACGTTGTGGCAACGTTCGCGACCCGGGCGTTTGACGGCGACCTCAATCTGTCGCTGGCCTACAACCACAACAAGAACAAGGTTACGGCAGCGAATGCCAACGTGACCAGCGGCGCGCAGATTGCCAACATCGGCAACCTTGCACCGCACGACGCTGCGCACTTCACGGCCAGCTACTCGACCGGCAAGCTCTCGGTCACGGCGCGTGAAAACTACTATGGTTCGTGGATCAATGCTGCGGACTATGGCAATTCGGCCGGCACCGCAGGTTCGAACGGCGGCGCGTTGCAGAAGTTTGGCGCTAAGGCGACGACCGACCTCGACGTGACCTACAGCCTGTCGCCTGAGTTTTCGCTCAGCGTGGGTGCGAACAACCTGTTCAACACCTTCCCGGACAAGCTGAACAACAATTCGCTGCAGATCTTCCCGGTCACCGGCGGCGCCGCCGACGGCCAGGTCTATCCGCGCAACGGCGGTCCCTTCGGCCTCAACGGCGGCCAGTGGTACGCCCGGATCCGCGTGAAGTACTAAGATCGGCCCCAGTGGCCAGACTTGGGGGGCGGGGAGGTTTCGGCTTCCCCGCCCCCTTCTATTTTGCTTTGGTGCGGCGGAACGTTTCCAGAGGGCAAGATCATGGCATTCGGCAAAACCGCAATCACCGCATTGGCGGCCCTTTCGCTGGGCATCGGCAGCGTAAAGGCGGCGTCACCCGTGCCGGTGGGCGCGGAGCATGGCATGGTCGTCTCCGCGCACCACTTGGCCAGCGAAGCCGGGGTGGAAGTGCTGCAGAAGGGCGGCAATGCCGTCGATGCCGCGATTGCCGTGGCGTATGCCCTCGCCGTCACTTTCCCCGAGGCGGGCAATATCGGCGGCGGCGGGTTCATGACGATTCGCCTCGCCGATGGCCGCCAGACCTTCCTCGATTTCCGTGAGACCGCCCCGGCCGCCGCCACCGCCGCGATGTATCGCGACAAGGCGGGCAACGTGATCCCCGAGCTTTCGACGCGCGGTTACAAGGCCGTGGGCATACCGGGCACCGTCGCTGGGCTGGAAATGGCGCGCGAAAAATACGGCACCCGCCCGCGCGTCGAACTGATGGCCGCCGCGATCGGGCTGGCGCGCGATGGTTTCGTGATGGATCAGGGCGATGCCACCTTCCTCGCCGAAGGGGCGGAAGACTTCGCCAAGGACGCCCCCAGCGCCGCCGTGTTCCTCCATCAGGGCAAACCCTGGGAAAAGGGCGACCGGCTGGTGCAGGCCGATCTGGGCCGCATGCTCCAGCAAATCGCGGACAAGGGCGCGGACGCGTTCTACAAAGGCGAAGCCGCGCAGAAGATCGTCGCCGCCAGCAAGGCGCACGGCGGCATCCTCACCATGGCCAATTTTGCCGGGTACAAGCCGGTCGAGCGCACGCCGACCGAGTGCGACTACCGGGGCTATCATGTGATTTCAGCGCCGCTGCCCAGCTCGGGCGGGGTCGTGGTGTGCGAGACGCTCAATATCCTCTCGGCCTATCCGATGGGCGCGCTGGGCTGGCATTCGGCGCAAGGCGTGCACTACCTGACCGAAGCGCTGCGCCGCGCCTACCATGATCGCAACGTCAATCTGGGCGATCCGGGCTTCGTGAAATCCGATGTCGCGAAATTCATTTCGGCCGACTACGCCGCCACCTTGCGCGCCGGAATCGCGGCGGACAAAGCCACGCCCTCGGTTTCGCTCGGCATGCCCGGTGAAAGCCACGAGGGCACGAACACCACGCACTTTTCCATTGTCGACGCGGCGGGCAATGCCGTCTCGCTGACCTATACGCTCAACGACTGGTTCGGCGCGCGGGTCACGGCGGCGGGCACCGGCATCCTGCTCAACGACGAGATGGACGATTTCTCGTCCAAGCCCGGCGCACCCAACATGTATGGCCTCGTCGAAGGCGCGAACAACGCTATCGCGCCGGGCAAGCGCCCGCTCTCCTCGATGACCCCGACCATCGTGACCAAGGACGGCAAGCTGGTCATGGCACTCGGCGCCCTCGGCGGCAGCCATATCCCGACCGGGGTGATCGAGGTTTTGATCAACATGATCGACCACGGCATGACCGTGACCGAGGCCAACGATGCCCCCCGCATTCATGCGCAGTGGATGCCCGATGCGCTGTTCTACGAACCGAACGCTCTCAGCGCCGATACCATGGCCGCGCTCGCAGCGCGCGGGCACAAGCTCGCGCCGATGGGCTATGAAAGCAATGCGGCCGCAATTCTCGTCGGCGGCCCGGCCATCGGCCAGCACCCGATTGGCAAGGACACGCTCTACGGCTCGGTCGATCCCCGGCTTCCGGTGGGCGCCGTGGCCGGATACTGACGCCCGGACCATGACCAAGCTGACCCACCGCCTCGCCCAGATGGACGACCTGCCCGCGCTGCGCGCACTGATGACGCGCGCCATCGAGCAATTGCAGACCGGGTTCCTCACCCCCGAGCAAGTCGCCGCCAGCCACCAGGTCATGGGGCTCGATACCCAGCTGGTGCAGGACCAGACCTATTTCCTGATCGAGAGCGAGGGCGCCCTCGTCGGCTGCGGCGGCTGGAGCTTCCGCGCGACGCTGTTCGGCGGCGACAACAGCATTGTCCCGCGCGAGCCCCTGCCGCTCGACCCGGCCACCGATACCGCCAAGATCCGCGCGATGTATGTCGATCCGGACCATGCCCGGCGCGGGATCGGCAAGCTGATCATGGACCTCTGCGAAAACGCCGCGCGCACCGCCGGCTTCGGCAAGGCGGAAATGATGGCAACGATGGCCGGCGTGCCGCTCTACAAGGTCTGCGGCTACGCCGAGATCGAACCAGTCGAGGCAAAGACGCGCGAAGGCGTGATCGTACCACTGATCCGCATGGGCAAGACGCTGTAGCGCCACGACGAGGGAGTTATGGTGCACCCGACAGGATTCGAACCTGTGGCCTCTGCCTTCGGAGAACACAAATCGATTAGGAATGTTATATAAGTTCAATGGTTTAACTGACGCTTAGAAGACGTGTCAAGGTTTTGTGAAAATTGACAAACTCGTAGAAGGGTCATTTTTTCGACTTTATACCAATAACTTAGAGATGTTTGTCCACGCCATACTCTGCCTTCCAGATCGGGCAATTTCTGAGCGGAAATCAACGCTCCCACTGATGGTCGTCAGCGGCGTCTGGTCAAACCCAAGGTTGC
>CAIKKO010000136.1 GCA_903828025.1 uncultured Sphingomonadales bacterium | reverse complement strand
CACCGTGCCCTGCGCATCGGCGAACACGTTGATGCCTTCGTTGAGGCCCATCAGCGCCAGCGGCACCGGGTTTTCGCCCGCGGCGAAAATGATCGGGAAATGGCGGGCCGCCTGCGGGAATTCTTCGACCGTGAGCGGCACGGCGTGCTGGCCGACCATCCACTTTGCGGTGTCCGCCGAGCGCGCGCGCCAAGTGGCGTGATCGCGCGCGTTGAGCGGCGTGAGGTCGGTGTAGAACAGGGGCAGGGAAGCTTGGGGCGCGCTGGCCATGGAATTCTCTCCGTCAGACTGATCGCCTTGACGCGCCATGGCGCGCGGGTGGGCGGGTAGCGGCCGTTTAGGGATGGAAACGGAGGCGCGCAAGGGCACCTGCAACGTGGTTGTCACACTCCGGGCATCTCGTCTCAAATAAGCTTGCCCGGGTTCATCAGCCCATCCGGATCGAGCGCCTGCTTGATCCGCCGCAGCAAGTCCAGCGCCACCGGATCGCCGAGCCGCGCCAGTTCGTCGCGCTTGAGCTGCCCGATGCCGTGTTCGGCCGAAATCGAGCCGCCCCATGCGGTCACGAGATCGTGGACCTGACGGCTGATTGCTTTGCCGTCGCCCGCTTGCCACGCGGCGGGATCGACACCCGGCGGCGCGATCACGTGGAAGTGGATGTTGCCATCGCCCAGATGCCCGAAGCCGACCGCGCGCGTGCCCGGCCACGCGGCTTCGATCAGCGGCACGGCATGGTCGACGAAGCCGGGCATGGCCGGGGTGGGCACGCTGATGTCGTGCTGGACAGCGGGGCCCAGCGCGCGTTCGGCGGGCGCGATACTGTCGCGCAGGGCCCAGAAGGCTTCGGCCTGCGTCTCGCTCGCCGCGATCGTGGCATCGCTGATGAGCCCTGCCTCGAACGCCGAGGCGAGCAGCGTTTCGGCAAGTTCGGGCAGGCGCCCAGATCCGGTATTGGCAGGCCCCTCATCGCCCGCGTCGCTGTCGGCGACAAGTTCGATCAGCGCGTGCCAGGCGTGATTCTCTGACAGCGGCGCCCGCGCGCCCGGCAGGTAGGACAGCACCGCTTCGAGCGAATGGCGCGGCATGACCTCGAACCCTTCGAGCGCACCGCCCGCGCGGGCTTCGGCGTGGAGCAGCAGCTGGCGCGCAGCCTGCAGCGAGGGGAGCCCGGCCCACAGCACGGCGCGCCCCGCCACCCGCGCATCGAGCTTGAGCGTCGCGGCGGTCACGATGCCCATCGTGCCTTCGGAGCCGATCAGCACTTGCTTGAGATCGAAACCGCGGTTGTCCTTCTTGAGCGGAACCAGCGTATCGAACACCGCGCCATCGGCCATGACCGCTTCCAGCCCCAGCACCAGCGCCCGCATCGAACCGTGGCGCAGCACTTGCGTGCCGCCCGCATTGGTCGAGACCAGCCCGCCGATCGTGGCCGATCCCTTGCCGCCAAGCGTAAGCGCAAAGCGCAGCCCCTCGTGCGCAGCCGCCTCGTGCAACGTCTGCAGAATCACCCCGGCTTCGGCGGTGACCATGCGGTTCTCCCGGTCGAGCGCGCGAATCGCGTTCATCCGCCGCAAGCTCAGCAGCAGCGCGGCGCCGCCCTCGTCCGGCGTGGCCCCGCCCGACATGCCGCTGTTGCCCCCTTGCGGGACAATGGCCACGCGGTGCGCGGCGCACAGGCGCACCAGCGCCGCGACTTCGGCGGTGGAGCCGGGGGAGGCCATGGCGAGCGCCCGGCCGGTAAAGCGCCCGCGCCAGTCGGTCAGCCACGGGGCCATGACATCCGCATCGGTGGTAAATCCGCGCGGGCCGAGCAGCGCGGCGGCCGCTTGCAGAAACGGGGTGGGATCGATGTTTGCCATGCTACAGCGGCTAAACGCTTGGGGCCGATGTGGGCAATTCATTTTTGCGGAGCGGCGAGTTAAGCGAGGGTTCAACCGGGGATGCTATCGGGACATTGATTCTCCGCTATAACCCCCGCGCGAAGCCGCAGCCGGGGCCGGACGAAACACGAGGGACTACAGACACAGCGTTACCGGCATGACCAGTATCCTGCATCTTTTCGCGACCATCGCCTTGGCGCTGCCGGGTTTCCCGGCGGGCGGGGACGTGTTTGCCGGGCCGGACAGCTGGCTGGATGACAGCGACGTTTGGGCCGCCGCGGCAGGCCCCTCCGGCACCCCTTTGCTGGTCAGCCGGAGCGCCGTTGCCGCCGGAGTCGCGGGCGGGCTGGCGGACCCGTTCGAAGCGGACACCTGGGGCCAGGTGCGCATCGAGCAGCGCGTGATCATCCGCATCAACCCGCGCGAGCCGGGGCGCGATGCAATGGCCCCGCAGATCCTGCCGATGCAGCCGATTGTCCAGCCGATCAGCCCGTCGCTTCGGCCCAGCACGGTCCAGATCCGCGTGCGCGAGCGCAAGACGGGCAATTGCATGCCCGCAGGCGGCATCGCGGCAGTCCAGCCGATCACCGACGGGCGGCTGATGTTCTACATGCGCGACCGGCGGATGCTCGCGGCAGGGCTGGACAAGGCCTGCAGCGCGCGCGATTTCTACCTCGGCTTCTACATGTCGAAGACCACCGACGGGCAGCTGTGCGTCGGGCGCGATCCGATCCATTCGCGCGCGGGCACGACCTGCAAGCTCAAGGATGTGCGCGAATACGTACCTGTTGAGTAGTTCAGCCGATCAGGTGCTTAACCTGCACCGCTTTCCTTGACTTTCTGCCGGGTTTGGGCCTAGGCGCAGGCTCACGATGGCCGGACGCAAGCCGGGCCGTTTGGTGCCGGCATATCGGCTGGCATCCTTTCTCCATTCGGATCATACCCTGCATGAAATTTGCCGATCTCGGCCTGTCTGACGAGTTGCTCAAGTCGGTTCTCGACGCGGGCTATGACACCCCGACCGCTATCCAGGCGCAGGCGATCCCCTCGGTGCTGATGATGCGGGATATCATCGGCATTGCGCAGACGGGCACGGGCAAGACCGCCGGATTCGTGCTGCCGATGATCGACATTCTCGCGCATGGCCGCCGCCGCGCGCTGATGCCGCGTTCCTTGATCCTTGAGCCGACTCGCGAATTGGCCGCGCAAGTCGCCGAAAACTTCGAGAAGTATGGCAAGAACCACGATCTCAAGATGGCGCTGCTGATCGGCGGTGTGCAGATGGGCGATCAGGTGAAAGCGCTGCAGGACGGCGTGGACGTGCTGATCGCCACCCCGGGCCGCCTGATGGACTTGTTCGAACGCGGCAAGATCATGCTCAACGGCTGCGATCTGCTCGTGATCGACGAGGCGGACCGCATGCTCGACATGGGGTTCATCCCCGATATCGAGACGATCTGCTCGAAGCTCCCCGCCACGCGCCAGACCTTGCTGTTTTCGGCGACGATGCCGCCGGTGATCAAGAAGCTGGCGGACAAGTTCCTCTCGAACCCCAAGTACATCGAAGTCGCGCGCCCGGCCTCGAACAACTCGAACATCGTCCAGCACAAAGTCCGCATGCCCAGCCGCGCCAAGCGCGAAGTGCTGCGCCACCTGCTGCGCACGGACAACGTCTCCACCGCGATCATCTTCGCCAACCGCAAGACCACGGTGCGCGATCTCGCCAAGAGCCTGCAACAAAGCGGCTTTTCGGCGGGCGAAATCCACGGCGACATGGACCAGAACGCCCGCAATGCCGAGCTGCAGAAGTTCAAGGACGGCGCGATCTCGATCCTCGTGGCGTCCGACGTCGCCGCGCGCGGGCTTGATGTTAAGGGCGTGAGCCACGTGTTCAACTATGACACGCCGTGGCACCCGGACGACTACGTCCACCGCATCGGCCGCACCGGCCGCGCGGGCGCAACCGGCCGCGCGTTCACGTTCGTGACGGATGAGGACGCCGAGGCAATTGCCAATGTCGAGAAGCTGACGGGGGGGAAGATCCCCGAGTTTCAGCTGAACGTGGCCGAACCGGCAGCAGCCGCGGAAGCGCCGTCCAAGCAGAGGCGGGCTCCGCGCGCCGAGAAGCCGGAGCGCAAGCCGCGCGGCGCAAAGGCTGCGGTGGTTGAAGAGGTTGTTGAGGTTGCAGAGGCTCCGGTCCGCGCTGAACCGCCGGTACGCGAACCCCGCGCCCCGCGCATCCAGCGCGACGAGCCCCGGCCTCCGCGCGATGTGCTGCCGGACCTGCCCTCCGCGCCCGGCGAATGGAACGGCCCGGTTCCGGGCTTCCTGAGCTTTTCGGCGCTTTAATTCCTCCCCGAAACGGGGAGGGGGACCACCGAAGGTGGTGGAGGGGCAGGTTCGGAAACTCTGAACCTAAAGCCCTCTCCCCTTCATAGGAGAGGGCCCGCGAGAGGGGGCCTCGCACCAGCCCGCACCGCCCAAGCCCCTCTCAACTCCGGCTAGACAGCAAGCTGCCAAGCCTTGAGCTGCTGCCGGTTTGACGGACACCGGGTTAAGGTGTTTTGACCTTACCGGAGAGCATCAATGCAACGAAGGAAGTTTGCCCGCGAGTTCAAGCTCGAGGCGGTTAGATTGGT
>CAIKKO010000135.1 GCA_903828025.1 uncultured Sphingomonadales bacterium | reverse complement strand
TCCCCGTGCATGCCTGCGACAAGGCCGAAATCGTCGCCTTCCGCGCGCGCGACGATATGCGCGAGCATGTCGCGCTGGTGATCGGGGAACAGTGCGGCGACACGGTGCCGCTGGTGCGGCTGCACAGCGAGTGCCTGACCGGCGATGTGCTCGGCAGCCTCAAGTGCGATTGCGGCCCGCAGCTCGAGGCCGCGCTGGAGCGCATGGCCGATGAGGCGCGGGGCGGCGGCCCGAATGGAACAGGATGGGGCTTGCTGCTCTACCTCAGGCAGGAAGGGCGCGGGATCGGCCTGATCAACAAGCTGCGCGCCTATGAGTTGCAGGATCAGGGCTATGACACCGTCGACGCCAACGAGCGGCTCGGCCTGCCAAGCGAGGCGCGCGATTTCCCCGTAGCGGCGCGGATGCTCGACCTGCTGGGGGTGTCCGCCGTGCGGCTGCTGACCAACAACCCGGCCAAAGTCGCCGCGCTGGAGCGCGTGGGCGTGACCGTGGTGGAACGCGTGGCGCACCAGCTGCCCGCCAATCCCCACAATGCGCGCTATCTCGACACCAAACGCGACCGCACGGGGCATTTGCTCGATAAATAAGGCCGGGGAAATAGGGCCGGCGACATAGGGGGACTTGCCCTATTTTTAACGGAGGTCGCCGCGCTCCAGCTCCAGCAGTTCCTGCGGCAAGCGCAAGGTGCGCGCGGCCAGCCGGGTTTCCAGCAGAAGCATCACCAGCGCGCCCATCAGGAGCGTGATCGCAAGCAGGAATGTCCCGGCGGTCAACAGGCGCAGATCGGTCGCGGCGAGCTCGCTGAAAAACAACGCGCCAACCGTGCTGCCGATCGCCAGACCGCTCAGCACCAGCATCAGCAGCGCGCGGCCGATATGGGCAATGCGCTGGTCGATATGGCGCATCTCGATCACCACCGCATCGTGCTCGCGGCCCTTGGTCCCCGCATGGAGCATCTGCAGATGGCGCGAGCGATCGACCATGCGGCCGAGCCGGGTGGTCAGGATATTCATGATATTGCCGATGGCGACGAGCACGAAGACCGGCGCGAGCGCGAGCTGGATGGTCTGCGCGATCATCGCGGGGTGTTCGGGCTGCATGCGCTCAGGCTGCAGCGCGCACGAGGATGCTCTGGCTGCCGGCCCCGAAGGTGATGGCCGAAACATCGGGCGCGGCCACGCATTCGCCGGGGAAGATCACGTCTCCGTTCAGCTCGACTTCGCCCCGGCGCGGGATCACCAGCATCGGCCCGGCATATTCGGCCAGGAGCGCGGCATCGGGCGTGCCGTCCACGCGGTGTGCGGTGAAATAGAGCCCGCGCGCGAGTTCCACCGTCCCGGTGGGCTCAAGATGGCGGCGCAGCGCCAGATCGTAGGGCTCGCCCCGCGCGACCGCCAGCCCCTTGTCGAGATGGAGCGCGCGCGGGCGGCCATAGTCATAGAGCCGGTAGGTCACGTCGGAGTTTTGCTGGATCTCGATCAGGCTGATCCCGGCACCGATTGCGTGGACTGTGCCCGAGGGGATGTAGAAGAAATCACCGGCCTGCACGCCGTGCCAATCGAGCAGATCCGCGATGCTGCCATCAAGCGCGGCGGCGCGCATCGCCGCCTGATCGAGCGGTTCCTTGAAGCCGATGCCAAGCGCCGCGCCGGGCTCCGCATCAATCACCAGCCAGCATTCTTCCTTGCCGGTATCGTACTCGCCGAGTTCGGCGGCCTGCGCGTCGTTCGGATGGACCTGCACCGAGAGGTTCTCACTGGTGAAGATGTATTTCACCAGCAGCGAATAGACATCCACCGTCGGTTCGAACCAGATTTCGCCGATCCGTTTGCCATAGGGCGCGACAAACGGGGTGGGCAGCTGATCGCGGCCCCAAGGCTTCTCCACGGTGCGGACAGTGAGTGCGCTCATTGGTTCACGGCTCCCGATAGCTTGCCGACGCGCTGCGCCCCGGCCTTGGTGCAAACCATCACATCGCCCTTGTCGACCACCACGATCAGGTCGCTCGCCCCGATGACCGCGACATGCGGTCCGTCGCTATCGACCAGCACGTTGCGGCAATCGACCAGTTCGGCAGGCCCGCGCGCGGCATTGCCGTCTGCATCATGGTCCAGCGCTTCGTGCAAGGCCTGCCAGTTGCCGATATCGGACCAGGCCATGGCGGCGGGGACCATCGCGGCATGCGCGGTGTTTTCCATCACCGCATAATCAACCGATTCGCCCTCGATTCGCGCGAAAGCGGCGGCATCGGGGTGGAAGCGGGTGCCCTCGGTGCGGCCCTGTGCCACCGCTGCCCGCACTGCTTCGGCGAGCGCGGGGCGGTGGGCGGTCAGCTCATCGAGGAAGGTGCCCGCGCGGAATGCAAAGATGCCGCCATTCCAGGCATAGCCGCCATCCGCGAGGAACCCGAGCGCGCGCGCAAGATCGGGCTTTTCAACGAACTGCGCGACGGCAAAACCGCCGCTGCCTTCAATCGGTGCGCCCTGCTTGAGATAGCCAAAGCCGGTTTCGGGCGCAGTGGCGGCAATGCCGAACGAAACCAGCCAGCCATGCGTCGCCAGCTTGGCCGCTTCATGCGCGGCGGCCTGAAACGCCGCCGTATCGCCGATGTGGTGGTCGCTCGGGCAGACCAGCATCACCGTATCGGCCGGGAGCTGCAGCGCGGCGAGCGCGATGGCGGCGGCGGTGTTCTTGCCCTCTGGCTCCACGATCACGCGGCTGGCGGCCGGATCGGGCAACTGCGCCTCGACATGCTCCAGATGGAGCGCGCCGGTGACGACCACCGGGGGGCCGAAGCCGGCATCCCGGTTGCAGCGCAGCACGGTCGCCTCGAACAGCGTGGTATCGCCCACCAGCGGGAGGAACGGCTTGGGCTTGGCCTTGCGCGAGCGCGGCCACAAGCGGGTGCCGCTGCCACCGCACAGAACGACTGGGATGATTTCGTCCATGGGATTCCTGTCTCAAAGCCCCGGTTGAAGGGGCCTGCGTGCTCGATAGGCAGCACACAGTGCCTATGGCAAACGCCTGCTGCAATCCCGTTAAAGAAAGTTCACGGCGCGAACCAGCGCTGTTCCCACCCGAATTCGGATTCAATTGGGTTCCCGGCGCGGTCCGTCGCGGGGCGGAAGCGGAACCGCTCGGCGGCGAGGCGGCACGTGATCGCATCAGCCTCCGGGTCGGGACTGGGCTTGTGGATGCGGCACCCCCGAACCCGGCCATCGGTTCCGACAGTTAGCACGACGATCACGCTGGTGCCGATGCGTTGATTCCGCGTGCGCGCCGGATAATCCCGGGCTGCGGTGATATCGCCCGCGATCTTGGCCGCGCGGCTACCGCCTGCCGCGGAGCCATCGCCGCTGCCGCCGCTGCCCGTGCCAAGGCCTGCCGCACCGCCGCCGGTGCCGATGCCAGCGCCTGATGCGCCCGATTTGGTGGCATCTCCGGTGGAAACGGCGGGGGCGGCGATCATGGCATGGTTGGGCAGGCGTGCGGGCGGCGCGGCGATGGCCTTGGGCTTGGCGCGCTTGGCCGATGCGCCAGTATCGCCTGCGGGCTTGTTGCTGGCGGCCGCGCTTGGCTGTGGCGGCGGCGGATCGAGGGGAACCGAATAGGCCACCGTCGTCGCCGCCCTACCCGGAGCAAAGGGCGGTCCGATAGTGCTTGGCCGCAGGATAGCCAGCCCGATCAGCACATAGAACGCCGAAAGGACCAGCCCCAACGCTGCCCGCTTAAGCGGGCCGAGCGCAGCGTGATCGCTGAAGCGCGTGCTGGGGGGCATTGTGGTCACCACACCGGCTTTAGAACAAGCGGGCGGAAACCGGAATCCTAACCGGCGAGGAAGCTGTCGCCGCGCGCCAGCGACACCAGCCGCAGCCCATGCGCTGCCGCCTGCTCTGCCGCCAATGTCGAGGCGGCGGAGATCGTCACCAGCAGCGGGCAGCCCGCGAGCACGGCCTTTTGCACGAGTTCAAAGCTGCAGCGCGCGGTGAGCACGATGAAACCTTCCCCGGCGCTCAGCCCGGCATGCGCCATGGCGCCGAGCAGCTTATCCAGCGCGTTGTGGCGGCCAACATCCTCGCGCACCAGATGGATCGTGCCATCGGCGGCGCAGAACACGGCGGCGTGGACGGCGCGCGTGGCGCGGCTGAGCGGCTGCAGATCGGGCAAAGCGGCGAGCGCGCGAAAGATCGCCGCGTCCTCGACCACCAGCTGCGCGGTGACCGGCGGCAAAGGCCGCAGCACTTGTTCGAGGCTTTCGATCCCGCAAAGGCCGCAGCTGCCTTCCGAAAGGCGCAGGCGCGCGCGTTCCATCAGCGGGGCGGCATCATCGGCGGCGAGCTGAATACGCAGCATCCAGCCGCCCAGCGGCACTTCGGCGGCATCGACCGACACGATCTGATCTGGCGCGCTGATCAGCTGTTCGGACAGGCAGAAGCCCAGCGCATAATCCGCGAAATCGGCCGGCGTCGCCATCATCACCGCATAGCCGAGCCCGTTGATCTCGATCGCTACGGGGGCCTCTATCGCCAACAGCCGCTCGCGCGGGGCGGCGGGGCGGCCATCGGCGAAGTGTTCGGCGAAGCGGTAAAGCCGCGCCGCGTCAGTCGGCATTCGCGCCCTGTCCGACCAGCCGGGACAGGGCCGCATGCGCTACCGGGTCGAGCCGGGCCGGACCATCCTCGCGCAGCACCGGGGTGATCTGCGCAATCATGTGCGGCGTCCAGAAGGCCTTGATATGATCGGCGATCATGCCGACCGGGTCCGGATCGTGCGTGACATTGCGCGCGATCTGGTTGGCCATATAGATCAGCTTGTCCAGGGTGTTCGCGCTCATTCCGCCGCCTCCGCAGGCATGATCCGGCGCGAGCGCGCGGCCTGCGCCTCGTATTCCTCCTGCCAGTCAGTCGGCCCGTTTGAGGGGGTCACTTGCACCGCCGTCACTTTGTATTCGGGGCAATTGGTCGCCCAGTCCGAATAGTCGGTGGTGATCACGTTGGCCTGCGTCACCGGGTGGTGGAACGTGGTGTAGACCACGCCCGGCGCGACGCGTTCGGTCACCGTCACGCGCAAGGTCGTCTCGCCCGCGCGGCTGGCAAGGCGCACCCAGTCGCCCGATTTGAGGCCGCGATTTTCCGCGTCAGTCGGGTGGATTTCGAGCAGGTCTTCCGGGTGCCACACGACGTTTGCCGTCCGGCGAGTCTGCGCGCCGACGTTGTAGTGGCTGAGAATGCGGCCCGTGGTGAGCAGCAGCGGGAAGCGCGGGCCGGTGCGTTCATCGGTCGGCACATAGTCGGTCACCACGAACTTGCCCTTGCCGCGCACGAAGCCCTCGACGTGCATGATCGGGCTGCCATCGGGCGCGGCATCGTTCACCGGCCACTGCAGCGAGCCTTCGGCATCGAGCCGCGCGAAGCTGACGCCCGCGAACGTCGGCGTGAGGCGCGCGATCTCGTCCATGATCTCGCGCGGGTGGGTGTAGGCCCAATCGAGGCCCATGGCGCGGGCCAGAAGCTGGGTGATCTGCCAGTCCTCATAGCCGTTTTTGGGTTCCATCACCTTGCGCACCGGCTGGATGCGGCGTTCGGCGTTGGTGAAGGTGCCGTTCTTTTCGAGGAAGGTGGAGCCCGGCAGGAACACGTGCGCGTAGTTGGCGGTTTCGTTGAGGAACAGGTCCTGCACGATCACGCATTCCATCGCGGCGAGCCCGGCGGCCACGTGCTTGGTATCCGGATCGGACTGGAGGATGTCCTCGCCCTGGATGTAGATCGCCTTGAACAGGCCGTCGGTTGCGGCATCGAGCATGTTGGGGATGCGCAGGCCGGGTTCGGGATCGATCTTGACGCCCCATTCCGCTTCGAACAGCGCGCGGGCGGAGGCATCCGACACGTGGCGGTAGCCCGACAGTTCATGCGGGAAGCTGCCCATGTCGCAGGCGCCCT
>CAIKKO010000134.1 GCA_903828025.1 uncultured Sphingomonadales bacterium | reverse complement strand
GCCATATGGTTGAGCTGACCGCCGACCGGCTGGTGTTGGTCGATGGCGGGACGGCGAACGACTATGCCGGGAGCATGGAGGACTACATCGACTTCGTGCTCGGGCGGAACCAGCCCAAGGGCGATGGCGGGAAGAACGGCAAAGCAAAAGGCAAGGGCGGGGCGAAGAGCCGCGAGGAATTGAAGGCGCTGCAAAAGGCGGTGAGCGAGGCTGAAACCGTGATTGCGCGCGCGCAAATGCGGCTGGCGGCGCTCGATGCCGCGCTGGGCGGAAAACCGGGCCGCGATCTGGCACGGCTGTCCATGGGCGAACTGTCGCGCCAGCGCAGCGCGGTGGAAGCCGAGCTCGAAGTGGCCGAAGCGCGCTGGATCGAAGCGGGCGAGACGCTGGAGGCGTTCAAGGAAGGGGCTGGGTAGACTGCGCTTGCGGCCCTTGGTGCCAGACATTTCGGTTGCGCAATGTATCACACCATGATACATTTCATTCCATGATCCAGAGCACCAAGGGCAAGCTGGCGACTGCCGCGTTGAGCGGCAAGTTCGGCAAGGGCTTCCCCGGCGATCTGGTGAAACGGGCCAAGGCCATGCTTTCGGTGCTCAACGCTGCAACCGGCGTCGATGATATGCGCTTCCCGCCGGGCAACCACTTGGAAGCCATGAGCGGCGACCGGGCGGGGCAACATTCGGTCCGCATCAACGATCAATGGCGCATTTGCTTCGTTTGGACCGAAGCGGGGCCCACCGACGTCGAGATTGTCGATTACCACTGAGGACACTGAAGGAACTCGGACCATGACTATTCTGGCAGATCCCTCGCATCCCGGCGAAGTGCTGGCGGACCTGTTTCTTGCTCCGTTGCAGATGAGCGCGGGCTTGCTTGCCCGGCGGCTCGGTGTGCCGCGCACACGGATCGAGCGGTTGGTGAAAGGGGAAACCGGCCTCACCGCCGATACGGCGCTGCGGCTCTCCGCATTCTTTGGCAATACGGCTGAAATGTGGATGAACCTGCAGCGCGCCCATGATCTGGCCGCGGCGCGGCGCGCGGTCGATGTTTCTGCGATCGTTCCTTTGGAGCAGGCTGCCTGAGCGGCCTGACCCTCAAACCGAAATCGCGGCGCGCATTGCCAGTTTGGCCTCGATCGCGTCCCACAGGCGCTGCAGGCGGTCGTTGACTTCGGTCCACGCGGCGAACGTCCCGAGCGGGGCGCGGCGGACGGCGGTCTGCTCGATCGCGCTGTTCATGGGGATGACCGGCCAGCCGGCCGCAAAGCCGGTGTGGACCTCGCGGTGCAGCTTGCGGCGCGCATCGTACATCGAGAGCACCGGCAGGATCGGCGGGTGGCGCGGGTGGTTTGCGAGGATTTCCTCGCGGATCATCGGCAGCGCACGGGCCGAAAGCGGCGAGGGCGGCAGCGGCACGATCAGCAGATCGGCAGCAGCGAAGACCTGATCGCTGATCTCATTGAGCACCGGGGGGCAATCGATGATGATCCGGGGATATTCGGCGGCGAGGAATCCAGCCAGCCGCGCGAGGCGCTTGCGCTTGCCGATCCGCGCCAGTGTCAAGGAAAGCGAGCGCATGCTGTCATCGGCTTGTAGCACCGAAAGGCCCGGGTAGCGCGTTTCGGTGATCAGATCGCTCGGCTTCCCCTCACGCTGGAACACCGAGGCGGCGCGGCTGCACGTGCGGTCGGGCAAGCCGAGCAGCCAGCCGGAACCCCCTTGCGGATCGAGATCCCACAGCAAAGTCGAATGGCGCGAGCGCATGGCCGAACGCCAGGCCATATCCACCGCCAAGGTGGTTTTGCCCACGCCGCCCTTGATACTATAGACGCCGATGACCGCCATGTGTGACTGCAGTCTCCCTAGAATGCGGTCATTTCGGCCAAGCTGGCGCGAATCGCAAACCCAATCCTGCGGGAGAGTCCCGATCAGGGACGGCGGATGTTCACCGCAGCATCCGCATCCGCTCGCGCAGAATATCGAGGCCGATCCGTTCGACTTCGGTTTCGAGGCAATCGGCATTGAGCAGCGAGGCGAGGCTGCGCTGCTTCTGGGCGATCAGGTCGATAGCCTGAAGGCTGCCCATATGGCGCATCGCCACGTCGATATCGCCGCACAGCGACGCGCCCAATCCTTCGACTTCCTGCGCCAGTTCTTCCAGCACCAGCGCGATCTGGCGATGTGTGGCCTGATTGGGTGTGGCCTGATCAGGAGCGGCCTGATCAGGAGGCGCTATCGGGGGTGGGGCCATCTCGCCCATCGACCTTCTCCCGGCCTCAGGCAGCAGCGGCGAGCTGGGCTTCGCCGGTCAGGGCGACAAGGTTCAGCACCATCACCATCTTGTCGTCGATGGCGGCAAGGCCTTCGAGGAACGGCACGACATGATCGTTACCGACGCCGGGGGGCGGGGCTTGCAGGGTCTGATCGGGCACGGTGACGATATCGCTCACCGAATCGACGATCCAGCCGCCCACTTGCGCACCCAGCTGCGTCACGATGATCGCATGGCGCGGGGTGGGCTCGGTCGCGTGCCAGCCGAGCCGGGCAGCGAGATCGACCACCGGCAGCACGGTGCCGCGCAGATTGACCACGCCCGCGACATAGTGCGGCACGCGCGGCAGGCGGGTTGTCGGGGTCCAGGCGCGGATCTCGCGGATCGACATGATGTCGAGCCCGAAAACCTGGCCCTCGACCTCGAAAGTGATAAGTTCGCGGATCATCGTGGAAACTCCTGAAACGTTGCCCGGACCAATTGGCCGATGGGAAAATCAGTGCGCGACCCGGCGCACTGCGGCGACGAGCTTGGCGGCATCGAACGGCTTGACGATCCAGCCGGTCGCCCCGGCCTCCCGCGCGCGGGCCTTCTTCTCGTCCGAACTTTCGGTGGTGAGCACAAGGATCGGGCGGTCGCGGTGGCGGCTGCCTTCGCGCAGCCGCTCGATCAGGCCGAAGCCATCGAGCCGCGGCATGTTGATGTCGGTGATGACGACATCGACCTCATTCAGGGCCAGCCAGTCGAGCGCGGCAAGGCCGTCCTCGGCCTGAGCGACTTCGAAGCCTTGCGTGGACAAGGCGTGGTTGAGCAGCGCTCGCATGCTCGGGCTGTCGTCGACGGTCAGTATTCGGGTTACAGTGGTCATGCTCAGGCTCGCTTTTCCAATCAGAACAGTTCGACATCGCCAGACGCACGCGCCGGACGGGTGGTGGGTTGGACGGGTGGGGCAAGGCGGTCCTCGACCGTCCGGAAGCGGATCTGGCCGGAAGCAGGGCGGAAATCGACCCGGCGCGCACAGGTGCCGCCAAGATCCTCGCGCATCAGGGCAATGCCTTCGCGGCGCAGGAACGCCTGCGCGAATTCGGCATTGGCCGAACCGATGCGCATCATGTTGCGATTGACGTTGGCACCGCCATACAGATGCGCCTTGAGCCGCGATTTGCGCGCGCCGCGGGCCAGCATCTGGTTGACGAGCAGCTCCATCAGATAGACGCCGTAGTGCTCATCCACGGCGGTCTTGGCGGCCAGACCTGCGGGCGGTTCGGACAGCAGGAAGTGGTTCATGCCCCCGATCCGCACTTCGGGATCGTAGAGGCAGGTGGCCACGCAGCTGCCCAGCACGGTGGAGAACTCGATATGCGGCTCCCCATCGACCAGGGCCTGCCCCTGCATGACCGTGACACGCTCGATCGCGCGCTCCGGTGCGGCGACAATGCGGCTTTCGAACATGGCGTCAGGCCGCCTTGCTGAAGGCGTGGCGGGCAATCGTGCCGATGGGAGCGACTACGCCCGCCGCGCCAAGCGCAATGGCCGCGCGCGGCATGCCGAACACGGTGCAGGTCGCCTCGTCCTGCGCGATGGTGCGCGCGCCCGATTGGGCCATGGCCAGCAGACCTTCGGCCCCGTCGCTGCCCATGCCGGTGAGGAGAATGCCCACCGCCTGCGCGCCGATCAGTTCGGCGACCGAGTGGAACAGCATGTCGACGCTGGGCAAGTGGCCGGAAACCGGATCGCCCCGGCGCAGGCGCTGGTGCAGCATGCCGGTCTTGCCCGCGACGGTGAGGTGCCGGTCATCGCCCGGCGCGATATACACATGGCCATCGCGCAGCGGCATATCGGGCTCGGCGATCAGAATGCGCGGCGGGCAGGATTGATCGAGCGTGCGCGCGACCGCCGGGGCAAAGCGCGACGAGATATGCTGCACGACCAGCGTCGGCGGGCAATCGGCCGGAAAACCGCCGAGCAAAACCTGCAGCGCTTCCACTCCGCCGGTCGACGAACCGATGGCGATCAGGCGCGGGCGCTCCACCAAACCGGGGCTGCGCGGGGCCGTGGAGGTGCGCGGCGGGGTCGCAACCGGGGGCGCGGTGCGGGTGACGAAGCGCACTTTGGCGGCATCGCGGACCAGATCGGCGAGCCGCCCGCTATCGTCGATGGCGAGACTGCCGCCGCGATCATTCTTGGCATAGCAACCGACAGCACCCAGCGCGAGCGCCCGGGCGGTCGCTTCCGCGCCCTCCTGCGTGGAACCCGAGACCACGATCACCGGCGTGGGGCGCAGCTGCATGATCTTCTCGAGAAAATCGAGCCCGTTCATGCCCGGCATCTCGACATCGAGCGTGACGACATCGGGGTCCAGCTCGCGGATCATCTGGCGGCCTTGCTGCGCATCGGCAGCGGCACCGACGACGGTGATGTCGTCCTCGCGTTCGAAGCGGGCTTGAAGAATGGCGCGCATCGTCGGCGAATCATCGACGATCACGAGGCGGATGGGTTTCCTGGGGCTGCTCATGCCTCGCTCCGACGATAGATGGTGGGGCCCGCCGACGTGAGCGTCTGCAACGCCTGGCCGGTGACGCGCTCGCTATGGCCGACATAGAGCCAGCCACCCGGCACCAGCGCATCGGCAAACCGCGCGACCAGCCGTTCCTTGGTGGGATTATCGAAATAGATCATCACATTGCGGCAGAAGATCACGTCGAACTTGCCCTGCATCGGCCACTGGCCCAGCAGATTGAGCGTGCGGAACCGGGCCATCGCGCGAACGGTGGGCGCGATTTCCATGTCATCGCTGCCCGGCAAAGGCGCGGCCCAGGCGCGGGTGAGCGCTTCCGGCACGGGCTTGAGATCTTCGGCGCGGTAGCGCGCGGCTTCGGCCTTGCGCAGGGCGTGCGCGGCGATGTCGCTGCCGAGCAGGCGCACGTCGCCGTGGGCAATCCGCTCACCGGCGGCGCGATCAGGGCCGAGCAGGGTCATCAGCAGCGACCAGGTCTCCTCGCCGCTCGAGCTGCCGGCCGACCACAACCGCGCCTTTTCGCCCCGAGCCAGCCGGGCGATCATGCCGGGCCGGACGGTTTCGGCAAAATGCGCGAAGTGGTGCGCCTCGCGGTAGAAGAAGGTGTGGTTGGTGGTCAGCGCCATGATCGCGCGATTGCGCTCGGCGGCGTCCTCGCGAATGCGCAGGATATAGGAGCCGAACGTGGCGCAGCCGGAATCGCGCACCAGCGGGGCGAGCCGCGAATAGACCAGCATGGCCTTGCCTTCGGCGAGCACGATCCCTGCCTCGCGGTGTGCGATTTCGCTCACGGCGGCGAAGTCCTGCGCGCTGTAGATGCCGGGGCTGATCCCGGGCAGCGTTTCGGGGGCGGCAATGGCGGTGCTCATGCGGCTTCTGCCAAAGTCTGGCCTGCTAAAGTCTGGCTGGCCAATGTCTGACTTGCCAGCGTGCGCGCGACGAGGCTGTCGACATCGACGATCAGCGCCACCATGCCATCGCCCAGAATGGTCGCACCCGATACGCCTTCCACCGAGCGGTAATGCGTGTCGAGGCTCTTGATCACGACCTGGCGCTGATCGCAGATGGCATCGACCAGCAGCGCGGCGCGGCCTGCGCCTTCGGTCTCGACCACGATCAGCACGCCTTCATGCGCGTTCTGGATCGCGCCTTGCGCGCCGACCGCTTCATGCAGCGGCAGCACCGGAATGAACCGGCCGCGCACGTTGATCATGGCGCGGTGCGCGCCCAGGCCCTGCACTTCGGACTGGGCCGGGCGCAGGCTTTCGACGACATTGGCGAGCGGCACGACCAGCGTCTGATCGCCGACATTGACGACCATGCCGTCCGAGATCGCGAGAGTCAGCGGCAGCGTGAGCGTGAACGTCGTGCCCGTGCCGGGTTCGCTGTCGATGGTGATGCGCCCGCCCAGCTCCTTCACGTTCTGGCGGACCACGTCCATACCGACCCCGCGGCCCGAAACATTGGTGATTTGCGCGGCGGTCGAAAAGCCGGGCGCGAAAATCAGGTGGTCGATTTCTTCCTTGGAGAGCTGCGCATCGGGGGCGACAAGGCCCTTCTCGACCGCCTTGGCCAGCACGCGCTCGCGGTTGATGCCAGCGCCGTCGTCGCCAATGCGGATGAGGATGCGGCCCGAGCGGTGCTCTGCCGAAAGTGTCAGTGTGCCTTCTGCGGGCTTGCCTGCGGCAATGCGCGCCTCGGCGCTTTCGATGCCGTGATCGACCGCGTTGCGGATCAGGTGCGTCAGCGGCTCGCCCAGCCGTTCGATCACCGTCTTGTCGAGTTCGGTGCTCTCGCCCGAAACTTCGAGGCGGACATGCTTGCCGGTCGATGTGGTCAGTTCGCGCAAGATGCGCGGCACGCGGCTGAACACCGATCCGATCGGCTGCGCGCGGATCGACATCGCCGATTCCTGGATATCGCGGGTCAGGCCTTCCAGCACGGTGAGCTCTTCCTTCACCGCCAGACCATCACCCGCGAGGCGCTGCGCCATCATTGCCTGCGCGATCACGAGTTCGCCCACGGCGTCGATCAGCTTGTCGAGCTTGCCCAGTTCGATGCGGATCGACTGGCCCGGCGCAGGGGGGGCAGGCGGCGCTGCAGCTTGGGCGGGCGCGGTGCTGGTTTGGGGCGCGTCTGGCGCGGGGGTGGCAGACGGCGCAGTGGTGGCGGAGGGCGCGGCTTGCGCTGGTGGCGGCGCGGCGCGGACCGCCGGGATCGGCGTATCGGCGCCCACGGCCAGTCCGCATTCGTCACCGACGAAATCGAAGATCTCGCGCGCCGAAGCTTCGCTGACATCGGCGTCGAGCGCGAAGCTCCAGCCGAGATAGCCGGTGCCGGGATCGAGCGTATCAAGCGGGGGCACCGCGCTGCAATCGCATTCCATGCAGCGCGCGCCGAGCGCAGCGAGTTCGCGCAGCAGCAGCAGCGGCTCGCCGCCATTGCGCATCGCACCGGCGTGGGGGCGGACCTTGAACAGCCAGGCCGGGGCGGCCGGTTCATCCGCCTTCGGCGCATCCATCGCGCCGGCAATATCATCGAGCATCGCGTCGAGATCGAACGGATCACCTGCATCGCCCGCATCAGCTACGATCTCGGGCGCGTGCACCGCTTCGGGCGCGGCTACGGGCGTGGCTACAGGTGCAGGGCTGCCCGCATTGGCGGCCTGCGCCGCCGTGAGTTCGGCCAGCAGCGCCACGTCGTCGGGCACATCGCCTTGTCCGCGCGCGGCGGTGACATGGTCGCTCAGCGTATCGAGCGCCCGCAGCAGCAGGTCGATCAGCGCCGGGGTCAGCGGCACGGTTTCTTCGCGCACATCGGAGAGCAGCGTTTCGAAAATATGGGTAAAGGCCTGGAGCTCGACATAGCCGAACGCCCCCGCGCCGCCCTTGATCGAGTGCACCCCGCGGAACACCGCGTTAACCGTATCGGCATCCTGTGTGCCCGCCTTGCAGGCGGCAAGGCCGGCTTCGGCGGCGGCGAGCGATTCTTCGCATTCGGCGAAGAAGATGGCCTGGATTTCCTCTGTCGTCATGCCGCGCTCCCCCCGAACACTTGCGCATCGAACAGTTCGGCCTCGAGCCCAAGCTGGCGGGCGGTTTCGCGCAGGGCCTGCGAGGGTTCGATCACCGCGCCATCGCCGGTGCGCCGCGCGCTGACGAGCAATTGCAGCATGACCTGGCCGATCTGCGTGCAATCGCGGGCATTGATATGCAGCGCGCCCGAGCCCAGCGCCGCGACCATTTCCGGAAGCAGCGCTTCGGCTGCGGCCCGGTCGCACCGGGGGGGCAAGGTGATGGTTGGCATGCAGGCTGTTCCCTCGCTGGCCCTCCTCACGAGGCACCGTGTCCGCCAAGGCTTAGGCGGAAAGCAGCAAAGGTCGGCTTGCCCCGGACTTATGGTGAGATACCTATGTCGCCGAGGAGGATTTGCTGGGGAGCATCCGGTTAACACCGCCTGACCGGCGCTATTGAATGGTGCCACCAACAGGAAGGTCAGCCTCCCCATGCACGAAGCCCGGGTTCTCGTGGTCGACGATTCCGCCGCCATGCGCGCGCTGTTTTCCGACATTCTCGACGAGGCCAAGAACGTCCGTGTGGTTGGCGTGGCAGCCAGTGCCAACGCCGCGCGCGATCAGATTGCCGAGCTCAAGCCCAATGTCATCACGCTCGATGTCGAGATGCCGGGGATGAGCGGGATCGAATTCCTCGCTGAGATCATGGAAACCAATCCGCTGCCGGTGGTCATGCTCTCCAGCCTGACGCAGGCGGGCACCGAAACCTCGCTCAAGGCCTATGAGCTTGGCGCGGTCGAATGCTTTCCCAAGCCGCTGCGCGCCACGCCCGAACAGTTCAGCAAGTCGGTCGGCAAACTCGGCAAGATCGTGCTCGCCGCCGCCAACAGCAACGTCAACGACCGGAAGCCACGTGCCGAACACAAGCTCACCGAAACGCCGTTCGAATGGAACGGGCGCATTGCCGCGTTCAGCGCCTCGATGGGCGGGATCGACGCGCTGACGACGATCCTGGGCCAGTTTCCGCAGAATTGCCCGCCCACCGTGGTGTGCCTTCAGGCCGAACCGATGGTGGTCGATACGTTCATCAAGCGGCTCGACACCGATCTCAAATGCAACGTGCGCGCGGCCAAGGATGGCGCGAGCCTGACCCAGGGCACGATCCACATCGCCGCCGATCCGGAACGCCATGTGGTGATCGAGCCCGGCCCGCCGCCAAAACTGCGCCTGATGGCGCGCGATCCGGTCGACGGCGCGCGGCCTTCCGCCAACCTCCTGTTCGGCTCGATCGCGCGCGGCGCGATGCCGGCGGTGGGCACCGTGCTCACCGGCATGGGGAGCGACGGCGCGCGCGGCCTCAAACTGATGCGCGATGCCGGGCAAGACACCCTCGTGCAGGACCGCGCCACCGCGATGGTCCCCGAAGCGCCCACCGCCGTGATCGAACTCGACGCCGCCGCCCGCGAAGTCGGCCTCGGCGAACTCGGCACCGCCGTGCTGGGCACTTGCGGCATCGGATAAGCTGTACCCCCAAGGCGTTTCCCCCCGGAACGCCTGCCTGCGGCCCGGACCTGCCAAGCGCGGGTTCGGGCCGTTTTTTTTGGGTGGGGGCTTGGCTTGGGACGAAGCTGCCGGTGGAGGCTTCCCGGGCTTGATGACGGCTTTCAGCAGGACCGGACGTTCGCCGTCGCAGATGCGAACGACCATTTCTGTGAAGGGTTTCGGGCGCTTGCGTACGAAAGCCTCCAGTGCAGGAACCCGCGGGCCCCACGCGCTGGTCTATGGGTGAATAGGCTTTGGGATGGTTCTGGCGGGTAAACTTTGCCGCGCCCGAAG
>CAIKKO010000133.1 GCA_903828025.1 uncultured Sphingomonadales bacterium | reverse complement strand
TGCTGGGCCGCGCGGGCGCGCTGGTCGATGGCCTGTGGAACCGCGCAGCACACCGCATGATCCACCGCTGGATCGCGGCCAACGACACGCCGGGCACGGTCTATCACCTCCACGGCTGGTCGCAGATCCTCTCGCCGGCCGTGTTCGCCGCGCTCGCCCCGGTGCGCGGCAGGCTGGTGATCTCGGCGCACGATTTCTTCCTCGCCTGCCCCAACGGCGCGTTCACGAATTTCGCGACCGGCACGGCCTGCCCGCATACCGCGCTCTCGCGCGCCTGCCTTGCCGAAGCCTGCGACCGGCGCGGGCCTGCGCACAAGCTGTGGCGCGCGGCACGCTACGGGGTGCAACGTCTGGCCTATCAGCCGCAACACTCGCCGCCGGTCCTCGCGATCCACGCGGGAATGCGCCCGATGCTGGCGCGCGCGGGCATCCCGGCAGACGTGATCCATCCGCTGCCCAATCCGGTCGTGCCGTTCAGCCCCAGCCGCATCCCGGCAGAGCGCAATCGCGAGGTGCTGTTCGTCGGGCGGATCGAGGCGACCAAGGGCGCAGACCTTGCACTCGCCGCCGCGCGCCGCGCGGGTATGCCGATCCGGCTGGTGGGCGATGGCGCGCTGCGCGCCAGCCTCGCCGCGCAATATCCCGAAGCGCTGTTTGCCGGGCGGCTGCCCCCCGCTGAAATCGGCACACTGGCGCAGACCGCGCGCGTGCTGGTCATGCCCAGCCGCTACCCCGAACCCTATGGCCTCGTCGCAATGGAGGCGGCGCTGGCCGGTCTGCCGGTGATCCTGCCGCCCACCGCGCTGCTTGCGCCCGATCTGGTGGAGGCCGGAGCAGGGCTGGCGGTCGATCCGCGCGATACCGCCGCATTTGCCGGTGCGCTGGCCGCGCTCGCCGCCGATGATGCGCGGGTCGCCGCGATGAGCCACGCGGCCTTCACGCGCACCGCGCACCTCGCCCTGTCACACGATGGGTGGATCGACCGGCTACTTGCGCACTACGGATCGCGGCTGGACCCACCGCGGCTGGTTTCAGTTCAGGCGCCCGCTGTCACCGCGTCGGCTTCGGTTTCATCGACGCAGATCGCCGCCAGCACAGCGGGTACATAAGGCGCGGGCGAGGCCTTGGGCCCAGCCGCAGACCAGATGCGCCGATCCAGTTCATGGATCGGCTGATAGGGATTGGACCGCGCCAGCTGGCGCAAATGCTGCACTTTGAGCGGCACGATCACCAGCGCGAGCGTCGCCAGCGCGACGGCCCAACGCCACAGATCGAAGTGCCCGCACTGGATCGCCGACAGGAATTCGGCGTAGGTCATCCAGATCGCCAACGCGCCCAGCAGTTCCGAGCTGCGCTGCCCGGGCAGCGCCAACAGCAGGCCCACGGCAAGGAAAAACGCCCCGATTCCCGCAGCCTCAACCGTGAGCGAGGCGGTCACATACCCTGCCGTCAGAACGAACGCGATCAACAGCGCGAAAACTTTCGCGAGCCGGACGACATGGCCGGGCGTGATGTGGGAAAGGAGCCAGTTCATACCCCCGGTTATGCAAGGGCCAGAATCAAGGAACGCTTTCGCCCCGTGGTTAATGGGCCATCAAAGCGCGCGGCGGCTGCTGGGAGATTGCTCAGATACGGGGCTAATTGCGCCCGCAGCGGAAAAAAAGGGTGATAGCACAGCCGCCGACGGCCCGAACGCGCTTCATAATGATGGGGCGTTGGTGCGAAGCGGCGTCACGGCGATGAGAAAGGGAACCGGGGAATGGCGCGGCAGCGCGGGCGGCAGGGCAACAGGCAGCATGGTCCATGGCCGCATCTGGCGCGGCTGGGCTCCCGCTCGTTCTGCGCCGTGCTCGGTCTGATCGCGCCGCTGGCACCGGCACGGGCGCAGACCACGGTCGATCCCCGGATGGAGCGCGATACCGTGGGGGCCCGCGCCCGTCCGGAGGTTGAAACCACCGGGGTTGACGTCGGCAGCCTGCGGATCGCCCCCTCCTTCGGGCTGGAGGCGGACGCGACGGACAATCTGTATGCCCGCAGCGATGTGAAACGCGGCGATGTCGCGCTCGCTTTGCAGCCGGCGCTTGCCGTGCAATCGCAGTGGTCGCGCCATGCGGTGAGCCTCACCGCCGATGCTGCGATCAAGCGCTATGCCGCGCGCACCACCGAAAATACCGAGAGCTATGCCGCCAAGCTCGATGGTCGGCTCGATCTGGGCTCCGACACGCGCCTGTCCGGCGATGTCGGAGCGGCGCGCAAGATCGAAGCGCGCGGCACGAGCGGGGACACGCTGTTCGGCGCGGCCCCCATCGCCTACACCGTGCTGTCTGGCGGCGCGCAAATCGAACAAGACTTCGCTGCCGCGCGAGTCACGCTTGGCGGGCAATACGAGCGCTACCGCTATGCCGACCGCACGCTTGGCAGCACGGTGATAGATTTGTCCGCCCGCGATTTCGAGGCTTTGTCGGGCTCGCTGCGCACCGCGATCGGGATTGGCCCAAGCATCGCGGGCTTTGCCAGCCTCGCGCTCAACCGCAATCGCTATCTTGCCCCGCCGATCGGGCCCAGCCGCAATTCGCACGGCTTTACCGTGCTTGGCGGCGTGGCCTTCGGACTCAACCGGCTGCTCCAGGGCGAAATCGGCGTCGGCTATGTCCGGCAGGATTTCGCCGCACCGGTGTTCCCCCGGATCAGCGGGCTGGCCTACAACCTCCAGCTCAAGTGGAGCCCCACGCGGCTCACCACGGTGCGCGCCGTGGCCGGGCGCACTTTCCAGCGCTCGCCGATCATCGGCGTGGCGGGGATCCAGCAGCACGAG
>CAIKKO010000132.1 GCA_903828025.1 uncultured Sphingomonadales bacterium | reverse complement strand
GGCGATTTCGGGGATAAAGCGGCGGTTTCCGTGGTTTTTGGCTTTGACAGCCGATTTTTTCTCGTCTCTCTTCGCGCGCACTCGAAATTTGATTCCGGTTAGCAGTTTTCCCAAAAAAGGTAGGGGGTTCCGCCATGAACAAGAACGATCTGATCAGCGCAGTTGCCGAAGCGAGCGGCCTTTCGAAGAGCGACGCGACGAAGGCGGTCGAAGCCGTGTTCGACAGCGTGTCGACCGCGCTGGCCAAGGGTGACGAAGTGCGTCTGGTCGGGTTTGGCACGTTCTCGGTCGCCAAGCGCAAGGCCTCGACCGGGCGCAACCCGCGCACGGGTGAGCCGATGGCGATCAAGGCCTCCGCCCAGCCCAAGTTCAAGGCCGGCAAGGGCCTGAAGGACGCGGTCAACTAAGCAGGCCGCACGCGCGGCCCCGGTCGGGACCGCGCCATGCAGACACGCTCAAAAGCGCCGCGCCGGGGCAACCCGCGCGGCGCTTTTGTTTGGGGTTCCCCCTCCGTCAGCCCTGTGGGCTGACACCTCGCCATTTTTTGCGCAGCATAAATGGAGAGGTGGCCTGCCGCAGGCAGGTCGGAGGGGTTCTGTCCTTCCGCCTATTTCCCCAGCTTGATCAGCGCGGTCGGTGCTGCACTCGTGCGGGCATCGACTTTCCAGTCGAGCCGCGAGGTGCCACTGGCCGGTTCCGCCTTGGGGCCCTCGTCGGTGTTGTTGGCAAGGATCTGGCCGTCGGTGCGCACCGTGAACGTGCCATCGGCGACCGGCGGGCCCGCGTTTGGCTTGGCCGCGCCTTTGCCGCCGGCCTTGCTGGCGCCGGTCATTCCCCCCATTGCCCCAGCCATCCCGCCAAGGCCGCCCATCATCGGATTGGCCGCGCTGGTCGAAAAGGCCGGCGCATCGACCCGCACGCTGCCATCGGCGCGGCGGATCACCGATACGAACGGGATGACCATCGGCATGCGCTCGATCGTGGGGAAAGTGAAATCGTGATCGAGCCGCCCGCTGGCGGTATAGTCGACGAGGAACTTGCCCTGGCCTTTGCTCACCACCGAGGTCCAGCCCTGCTGGCGCAGCAATTGTGCGGCAAAGGCATCGGCGGCCTTCGGGTCTTCAGGGTCGATGCCGCCCATCATGGACTGCGCCATCTTGCGGCCCTGTTCCTTTTCCTGGGCCTTGGCTTCCTTCTGCTCGCGCTGCGCGTCGTTCCATTTGGCGCGCTGGTCGGCGAGTTCGGCGGCCGTGCAATCGTGCGTCTCGTCGGTCGCGGGATCGGTGCAGGGCTCGGGCTCGAACTTGGCGGGCGGCATGTCAGCCTCCCCCATTTCTGGTCCGCCCATCCCCGATTTGGCCCCCGGAGCCAGCGCGGCCAGCACGATCTCGCCCTTGTAGTGGAACGTGAACGTCCCGTCGCGGCGCAGCGCGAGATCGCTCACGAACTTGCCCGGCAGCACCATGCAGCCAGCCAGAACCAGCAGCACGGCCGCCGCCGTGAGGATCACTGCAATCGGACGTTGTTTCAGCATAGCCCCGCTCCTTGGCTGTGCGAGGCCCCTTGCGATCAGTCCGCCGCCTCACGAGTCGCAACAGCATAGAGTGCAATTGCTGCTGCATTCGATACATTGAGGCTTTCGACCGCAGACGCAATCGGCAGCCGCGCGATCGAATCGCAATGCTGCGCAACATTGTGCCGCAGCCCTTCGCCTTCCGCGCCCAGCACGAGCGCGACCGGCCCGGCCGGGATGGCGGCAGGAAACACCGCCGTGCCATCGCCGTCCAGCCCGATGCGCCAGTAGCCGGCGTCGGCGATCACTTCGAGCGCGCGGGCGATATTGACCACGCGCACCCACGGCACCACTTCCAGCGCGCCCGAGGCCGCTTTGGCGAGCGTGCCGGATTCGGGCGGGGCGTGGCGGTCCTGCGTGATCAACGCCGCCACATCGAACGCGGCGCAGCTGCGCAGGATCGCGCCGACATTGTGCGGATCGGTGACCGAATCGAGGATCACCAGCGTGCGGCCCTCCGCTTCCTCGATGGCATCGCCCAGCACCACATCATCGAGCGCGAGGCAATCGAGCACGAGGCCCTGGTGCGGCGCATCGCGCGCCACCAGCCGCGCCAGATCGAGCGCCTGCGCATACTCCACGGGCAGCGAGGGCGGCAGTTCGGCGTCGTTGTCATCGAGCAGCGCCTGAATCGCCTCACGCGTGCCCCACAGCTTCTTGGCGCTGCGCAGCGGATTGGTCAGCGCCGCCTCGACCGCGTGGCGGCCCCAGAGCCGCACCGCGCCCGCCGTGCCCCGGCCCGAGCCGCGCCCGCCCTGCATGCGCCCTGCGCGGCCGCGCATGGGTTTGGCGCGGGCCCCATTGTCCCCCGACCGGCCGGGGTTGTCATCACGTTTGGGCATCGGCACCTTCTGTCTGCAAAGGAGAAATATCGCGTCGGCCATGCCAGCCGCCCCATTGACAGGCAAGCCCATTGACAGCCGGGCAGGGCTTCGCCAAAGGGCCCTCTCCCTCGGTCGGACGGTCCCTTTCGCTTCATTGCGGAAGAGATCATCGCAAAGGGGTTATCCCCGCACCGGCTGAACTGGTGTGGACAGGTGGCCGAGTGGTTAATGGCAGCAGACTGTAAATCT
>CAIKKO010000131.1 GCA_903828025.1 uncultured Sphingomonadales bacterium | reverse complement strand
TGGTGTGGTGGACCCCGGCGCGCGATCTGGCGCTGCGGCTGGCCATGGCGCTGCTGTTCCTCGCCGCGCTCGGTGCGGCGTTGACCCTGCTCGCGCCGCCGCCTGCGGGCCCCGCCGTGCGGCTCGCGCTGCCACCGCCGCTGCCCGATCCCTCCGCGCTGCTGCCTTATCTGCCCGAGACCGCGCGCGCAGCCAACGCCGCCATGCCGATCGAGGCGCCCAGCGTGGCTGCCCCAGCGTTCCGGTTCGGCGCAAGCGATCCGGGCGCGCAGGCAAGTTCGCAGGCAAGTTCTCAGGCAAGTTCGCAGGCAAGTTCGCAGGCTCGGGCGCTCGATTGCCTCGCCGCCGCCGCGTGGTACGAAGCGGGCGACGATCCCTCGGGCGAACGCGCGGTCGCGCAAGTCGTGCTCAACCGCGCGCGGCACCCCGCGTTTCCCGCAAGCGTTTGCGGCGTGGTGTTTCAGGGCTCCGAACGCACGACGGGGTGCCAATTCAGCTTCACGTGCGATGGCTCGATGCAATCGCGCCACCCCGGCGCGGCGGCTTGGGCGCGGGCGCGCGCGGTCGCCTCGGCAGCGCTTGGCGGCGCAGTCGATCCGCGCGTCGGTCTCGCGACGCACTACCATGCCGACTATGTCGTGCCCGTCTGGCGCAGCGAGCTGGTCAAGCTGGCCAGGGTCGGCCTCCACTTGTTTTATCGCTGGCCCGGCACTTGGGGTTCGCCCGGCGTGTTGCGCGGCGCGGCCAGCGGGGAGGAGCCTCACGTTCCCGCGCTCGCAGCACTCTCGCCCGCCCATGGCGGCCCGAGCCTGACCCCAGACCAGAGTCCTGACTTTGCCGGTCCAGCGGCTGATCCTGCCCTGCCTGCGAGGACCGGCCCACTCGCCTATCTCCCGCTCGGCGATGCGGACGCCGCGCTCCGTCCCGCCGTGCGCCCGGGTCTGGTGGCCCCGGCAGACAGCGGCGCAAGCGCCGCCAGCCACATCGTGCTGATGCTGGACCCTGCCGCCTTCCCCGGCACTTATGCCATGCGCGCGCTCGCCGCTTGCGCCGATCGGGATCGCTGCGCCGTGGTGGGCGAACTGCTCGGTGCGGCCGCCACGGGGGCCTCGGCGCAGAGCCCCGCGTTCGTCTATGTGCGGGATCGTCGGACCGGCGCGGAAGGGGCGTGGTGGGATTGTCAGGCCCTCCCCCGCGCCAACCCGTCCCGCTGCCTGCCGCAAGGCAGCGCGCTCACTCGCCTGCTCGCGCAGTGGCGCTAGAGCGTCGTGCGGTATATCTGATCCACCGTGATTGCCTCAGGAAGCTTCTCGGCAAGGAGCCTTGCGCAGGGCGGGCTGGTTGCCCGTCCCAGCAAGGCGACGCAGTCCGAGGGGCTTCCTGAGGCAACCCCTCCGGGGCGGGCCCCTTTTGGCCCATCACTGCGTTGCGAGCCAGGTTCCTTTGGGGTCACTATGCTTTGGCATAGCTCCCTCCTCGCGCCTTGCGCTGGGCCAAAATCGGCTCCGTCACGGTGGGTCAGATATACCGCACGACGCTCTAGAGCCGGACAACACGCCTATGCCTCAGCGTCACGGCCCCAGTCGCGCGCCTTTCAGGGCTTGCGGAATTTGTAGATGAACTGGTCGGTCTTGCCGCGAATGGCGGCGTCAAACACTTTGGTAGTGTGATCGTCAGCGGGATTGGCGAGCAGCGGACTTGCGCCAACGAACCGGAACCCGACGGCGATTACCGCGGCCTTGACCGAGGCCGGATCGATCCGGTGGAGCGTAGCGGTATCGCGCGCC
>CAIKKO010000130.1 GCA_903828025.1 uncultured Sphingomonadales bacterium | reverse complement strand
TCCCCTTCAGGGGAGAGGGCCAATGTCCTAGAGCGCTTCGCCGTCGTCCGTCTCGTAAAGCCGGATCACGCGGTCGTGGAAGCCGAGACCAGCGCGGGCGGCGACCCATTCGGCCATGTTCGCCGATTTGGCATGGGCGGCGAGCGCCGCGCGGTCGCTCCAGCGTTCAGCCACATGGAACAGCGCGGGATCGGCAATGTCCTGCGCATAGCTAGACTGGATGCAGCCCGCCTCGGCGCGGGTGGCCTCTGCCACCTTGCGGGCGAGGGGAAGCAGCGCTGCGATATGCTCTTCCGCCACGCGGAACGTGCCCATGACGACGACCATGGAGATTACAGCGCCTCGCCTTCATCCGTATCGTAGAGCCGGATGTGGCGCTCTTTCATCGTAAGGGTCTGGAGTTCGGCGATCCATTCGGCGACGTGCGGGGTCTTGAGATGCGCGGCCAGCGCTTCGCGGCTCGTCCAGCGCTCGGTGATGTGGAAGATTTCGGGATCGCTGATGTCGCGCGAATAGTCGTACTGGAGGCAGCCTTCTTCCTGCTGCGTTGCGGCGACGACCTTCCGCGCCCCCGGCAGCGCGGCCTCGATGGCTTCGGCATCAATGCGCAGCTTGCCCATCACGATGATCATTGTTTCTCTCCCGTCAGATGCAGTCCGTCAGAAACTCTTGGCTTCATAGATCGGCTCGACCGAACCGCCCCACGCCCCGTGATAGAGATCGAGCAGGCGCTCCGCCGGGGTCTTGCCGGTGGCGACGATCTCGTCCAGCGGCTGGAGGTAGCCGGTCTCGTTGTCGCCCGCTTCGTTGAGCTGGCCGCGCGCCGCAAGCCCGCCGCGCGCGATGGCCAGCACTTCGCCCGCGATATCGCGCAGCGTTCCCCCGCCGCCTCTGAATGCATCGGGCAGCGGCGCATCCAGCCCCAGCTTGGGCACGCTGGAACGCAGCCGCTCGCGGCCATCCATGTCCCAGTCCTTGACCAGATCCCACGCGGCATCGAGCGCGGTCTGGTCATAGAGCAGGCCGACCCACAGCGCGGGCAGCGCGCAGATCCGGTTCCATGGCCCGCCATCGGCCCCGCGCATTTCAAGGAAGCTCTTGAGGCGCACTTCGGGGAAGGCGGTGGAGAGGTGGTCGATCCAGTCCGACCGCGTGGGCTTCTCGCCCGGCAGCGCGGGCAGCTTGCCCTCAAGAAAATCGCGGAACGACTGGCCGGCCGCGTCGATGTAGCGCCCATCACGGAACACGAAGTACATCGGCACATCGAGCATGTAATCGACATAGCGCTCATAGCCGAAGCCCGCGTCGAACACGAACGGCAGCATGCCGGTGCGCGCCGGATCGGTATCGGACCAGATGTGGCTGCGATACGAGAGGAACCCGTTGGGCTTGCCCTCAAGGAACGGCGAATTGGCGAACAGCGCGGTCGCCAGCGGCTGCAGCGCCAGCGAAACGCGGAACTTCTGCACCATGTCAGCTTCGCTCGAATAATCGAGGTTGGTCTGGATGGTGCAGGTCCGCAGCATCATGTCGAGCCCCATGGTGCCCACGCGCGGCATGTGCCGCAGCATGATGTCATAGCGGCCCTTGGGCATGATTGGCAGGACTTCGCGGGTCTTGTCGGGCCAGAGCCCCATGCCGAGATAGGCGAGCCCCAGCTTGTCGCCGATGGTCTTGACCTGCATGAGGTGACGGCCGGTTTCGGCGCAGGTCTGGTGCAGGTTTTCGAGCGGCGCGCCCGAAAGTTCGAGCTGACCGGCGGGCTCCAGGCTCACCGCGCCGTCCGCCCCGCCCATCGCGATCACGTTGGGGCCAGTGTCGCTGTCTTCCTCGATCGTGGTCCAGCCATAGTCCTGCAGCGCGAGCAACAGATCGCGGATTCCGCCGGGTTCGGCATAGCTGGGCGCGGCGTGGTCAGCGGTCCGGTACACGAATTTCTCGTGTTCGGTGCCGATCCGCCAGGCTTCGCGGGGCTTTTCGCCCTTGGCCATCGGCTCGACGAGCTGGTCGCGGCTCTCGATGATGGGATCGTTGCGATTCGAAACTTGTCTCGTGCTCATGCCGGATTCGTTAGTGCGCCGCGCGGCCCTGCGCCAGCCGAAAACGGAGGGGATCAAGCCCCTCCCCTTCAGGGGAGGGGTTGGGGTGGGGGCT
>CAIKKO010000129.1 GCA_903828025.1 uncultured Sphingomonadales bacterium | reverse complement strand
GGTCTGGCCGAACATCATCATCAGGATCACCGAAGGCAGTGCCAGAATGGCGGCCGCGCCGACCAGCCAACCGACGAAGGGATAGCCGACCGAGCGGAGCGTCCACGCCAGCGCTTCCTTCGAGCAGACCACCGCATTGTCCTGGATCGCAGCGCAAGCGGCCGAAAGTGCGGGCGTACCGGGCGAAAGCACTTCGCCGCCGGGTCCGAAAACCGGCTGCGCGCCAACCGTGCCGATCACGCCGGCAGCCACCAGCATGTAGAACACGGTGCAGATGGCAAGGCTGCCGATCAGGCCAATCGGCATGTTGCGTTGCGGGTTCTTGGTTTCCTCCGCCGCGGTCGAGACCGCATCGAACCCCACATAGGCGAAGAAAATCGACGCCGCCGCGCCCGAAATCCCGGTAAAGCCGAGCGGGGCGAACGGTACGAACTTGCCCGTCTGGATCACCGGCAAGGTGAGCACCACGAACATCGAGAGCGCCGCAATCTTGATCGCCACCAGCACCGCGTTGACCGAGGCGCTTTCCTTGGTGCCGAGCACGAGCAGGCCCGTGATCACCGCCGCGATCGACATCGCGGGCAGATTGATCAGCCCGCCATCGAACGGCCCGCGCACGAACTCCAGCGGCACGGTGATATGGAAACTGTGCTGGATGAACCCGATCATGTAGCCGGACCAGCCGACCGAAACCGCGCCCGCCGCAATCGCATATTCGAGGATCAGCGCCCAGCCGACCATCCACGCAACCAGCTCGCCCATCACGGCGTAGCTATAAGTATAGGCCGAGCCTGACACCGGGACCATCGCGGCCATTTCGGCGTAACACAAAGCGGCCACGGCGCAGACGAAGCCGGCAATGATAAAACTGACCATCATGCCGGGGCCAGCCTTTTGCGCGGCTTCGGCGGTGAGCACGAAAATGCCGGTGCCGATGACGGCGCCAACGCCGAGCATGGTGAGCTGGAAAGCGCCGAGCGAGCGGTGGAGCGATTTCTTCTCGGCTGTGGCAAGAATGGCGTCGAGTGGTTTGACGCGATCAAACATTGATTTCTCCTGCCTTGGTCCGCAGCGCATCCCTGCCGTGCATCCTGCACGAAAAAGCCCACGCTGGCCGGTCACCAGGTTATTACCTTGATAGCTAGCGGCGACATGGCCCGTCGCAAAGCGCTTTTTCCGAAAGCCTGCGGGCAACCTTGCGGGATTGGGACATTAGTCTAGATAAGCGGGCCAACTGGCAGGAACAGCAAATGTCCACCACTTACGTTCTCGACACCGCCACCAGCCGCGCTCACCCCACGCCGGCGCCGATGAAGCGGCTCAACATCCCGGGTATCCGCCAGCGCAAGGTGGACGGGGTGACCGCCGATCCCGTCGTCATGCTCACCGCCTATACCGCGCGGCAGGCTCAGCTGCTCGATGAGCATTGCGATCTGTTGCTCGTGGGGGATTCGCTCGGCCAGGTGATCTATGGTCTTCCCTCGAGCGTGCCCGTCACGCTCGACATGATGTGTGCCCATGGCGCAGCGGTGGTGCGCGGTTCCTACCACGCGGCCGTCGTGGTCGACATGCCGTTCGGCACGTATGAAGGCTCCCCCGAACAGGCCTTCGCCAGCGCCTCGCGCGTGCTCAAGGAAACCGGCTGCGCGGCGGTGAAGCTGGAAGGCGGGGCCGCAATGGCTGAAACGGTGGCGTTCCTCACCGCGCGCGGCATTCCGGTGATGGGCCATGTCGGCCTCACCCCGCAGGCGGTCAATGTGCTCGGCGGCTATAACGCGCGCGGGCGCAGCGCAGCGGAAGCGGCCAAGATCGTGGGCGACGCACGCGCGATTGCCGAGGCCGGGGCCTTTGCCATCGTGGTCGAAGGCGTGGTCGAGCCGCTGGCGGTCGAGATCACCCGCGCGGTGCCCTGCCCCACCATCGGCATCGGCGCTTCGGCGCAGTGCGACGGCCAAGTGCTCGTCACGGACGACATGCTCGGCATGTTCGAGCGCACCCCGCGCTTCGTGAAAATCTACGAGAACCTTGCCGAGACGATTTCCGCCGCCGCCGCCGCCTATGCCGCCGACGTGCGCGCGCGGACGTTTCCGGGGGTGGAACAGACCTATCAGCCGAAGTAAGGCTGCCTGCTATCCTCCTGTCAGCACGAGACCCGATTGCTCAAGAATTTCGGCGGTTCGATCGCCTTCACGTTCGCATGCCTCGTGCTGGCCGCCGTTTACGGCTGGTTCCAGACCCAGTCGGTCGCCGCGACCATGGCGATGCTGTGGATCGTTGTGATGCTCTCGGTGCTCGAAGTCTCGCTCTCGTTCGACAACGCGGTGGTCAATGCCGTGGTGCTGGGCGAGATGGACGCGGTCTGGCAGCGGCGCTTCCTCACCTGGGGCATGGTCATCGCGGTGTTCGGCATGCGCATCGTGTTTCCGCTGGCGATTGTGGCGATTGCCGCCGGGATCGGCCCGATGGAAGCACTACGCATTTCGCTGACCGACCCTGCGCGTTATGAGCACATCGTCTCGGGCGCGCATGTCGGGATTGCCGGTTTTGGCGGCGCATTCCTCGCCATGGTCGGCCTTTCGTTTTTCTTCGATGGCGAGAAATATCTGCACTGGATCGGCTGGCTGGAGCGCCGCCTCGCGCTGATGGGCGATATCAAGGCGGCCGAAATCGCGATCCTGCTGCTCGGGGTCTACGGTATTTCGCTGCTGCTGCCCCCTGCCGAAGCCCTCACCTTCCTCGGTGCGAGCGCGCTCGGCATCGTGACGTTCATTGCGGTGGAGGCGATTGGCACGCTGCTGGAGATACAGGACGCGGCGCAGAAAGCTGCGGGCCAGATGGTGCGTTCGGGACTGGGCGGGTTTCTCTATCTCAACGTGCTCGATGCCTCGTTCAGCTTCGACGGCGTGATCGGGGCCTTTGCGCTCTCGAACAACATGGTGGTCATCGCGCTCGGCCTTTCCATCGGGGCGATGTTCGTGCGCTCGCTCACTCTGCTGCTGGTGCGGCAGGGCACACTCGCCGAATACCGCTATCTCGAACACGGCGCGTTCTGGGCGATCATCGCGCTGGCGGGGATCATGCTCGCCTCCGCGCGGGTCGAAATCCCCGAGACAGTGACCGGCCTGATCGGTGCGGCGCTGATCGCGCTCTCGCTATGGTGGTCGATCCGCCACAACCGCCGCTTCCCCGATGCCGAGATCGAGGACGCGTTGCGGGCGGAGTAGAAGGAACGCGGGTTCGCGCAGAGGCGCGGAGGCGCAGAGAGGGTTGGTCTGGCCGGAGGCCTTCTGTGCTTAGCCCCCGAAATCAAACGCGGCTGCGCCGCAAACCCTGAATTCTCCGCGCCTCTGCGCGAACCAAATCCTAATTCGCGCCCAGCGGCTCCGAAGCCAGCTTCGGCGCGGGGGCCGGGGTGCCGAGGAAGCGCGGCGCGGGGGCGGGCATGGTCATCCCGCCATCCTCCACGAACGTGCCGCGCGCGGCGTTGTGCGGGTGGTGCGGCGCTTCCTTGAGGCTGAGCACCGGCGCGAAACAAATGTCCGTGCCGTCCATGATTTCCTGCCATTCATCGCGCGTTTTGGTCTTGATCATCGCGGCCACTTTGGCCTTGAGCGCTGGCCATTCGGCTGCGTTCATCTGCGCTGCGAACGCGGGATCGGCACCGAGCCCGGTCTTCTCCATCAGCAGCGCGTAGAACTGCGGCTCGATCGAGCCGAACGAAATCCACTTGCCGTCGCTTGTTTCGTAAGTGTCGTAGAAGTGCGTGCCGCCGTCGAGCAGATTGACCCCGCGTTCGTCTTTCCACTGGCCGTTGCCATAGAACGTCCAGGTCATTGCCGAAAGGATCGCCGCGCCGTCGACCATCGCGCAATCAATCACCTGACCTTCTCCGCTGCGCTGCGCGGCAAACACCGCCGCCATCACGCCGAACGCCATCATCATGCCGCCGCCGCCGAAATCGCCCACGGCATTGACCGGGAACTGCGGCTTCCCGCCCGCCGCGCCATACGTGTGCAGCGCGCCGGCGATGGAAATATAGTTGATGTCGTGGCCCGCGAGCGGCGCCATCGGCCCATCCTGCCCCCAGCCGGTCATGCGCCCGTAGATCAGCTTGGGATTATCGGCGAGAAGCACATCGGGCCCGAGGCCGAGCCGCTCCATCACACCGGGGCGGAAGCCTTCGATGATGACATCGGCAGTCCGTACCATCTCACGGATCTGCGCGATGGCATCGGGGTTCTTGAGATCGAGTTCCAGCCGGACGCGGTTGCGGTTGAGGATATCGCGGTTGCCGCTGTCTCCCACGTGACCGGGTTTGCCGGGCCGGTCGATGCGGATCACGCGTGCGCCGTGGTCGGCCAGCATCATGCAAGCAAAGGGGCCGGGTCCGATCCCGGCGAATTCGAGTACGGTCAGTCCTTCCAGTGCGCCAGCCATTGCTCATCCCGCTATTTAATCGTTCGATTGAACCGGGGTTTGCCGCGCGATTGCGCTGCTGTCGAGTGCTATTGCAAAGGCGGTGTCTGGCCGCGCGCCGCCAGCGCCCGCGCCACGGCGGCATAAGCATCGGTGCGGGGCCCACCGCGCCAAGCGGCCGCCAGCAATTGCATCGCCACCAGGCTCTGCGGGTTCTGCGCGAGATAGCGCGAGGTCATGCCATCGGCATCGCGTGACCGTCCCAGCGCGCGCAAGGTGGCATCCATGCGGCGCAGCACCGGCTCGTTGAAGCGGATCGCTGCCCCGTTCTGGTAGTCTGCCAGCGCCCCCGCCATATCGCCGCGCATGGTGCGCACGTCACCCGCGAGGAGATGCGCCTCTGCCGCGCCGGGGTTGGCATCGCGCAGCCGGTCAGCGGCAGTTTGCGCTTCGTCGTTACGGCCATCGCGCAGCAGCGCGCGGATATAAGGCACCGCCGTCTGCGCCTGATTCGGCGCATCATCATAGGAGAAGGCGAGAATGGTGCTGCCGAACGCGGTCGGCAGCGGCGCGGGGCCGTGGCTCTGCGGATGGGCGGCGCGGAGCAGATAGGACGCGGCGCGAGCCTTGTTGCCCAGCCGCCGCCAACTCTCGCCGACCAGCCGATAAGTATAGGGTGTTGCATAAGCCGCTGCGGCATCCGCATCAAACCGCTCGGTGATCTGGCGGTCGCTGCCCTGATTGTCCTTGGCCTGCCGAGCCAGCGCGCGCAGCAGCATCTGCCGCGCCTGCAGATTGTCGGGCTGCATCCGCACCAGCCGGTCGAACTGCTCGACCGCCACGTTGATGTTGCCCGCCCGGTATTCGAGCACGCCGTTCAGCAGGATCGCGGCTGGCATGTCGCGCAGCGCGGTGCCGGTGCGCTGCAGGATCGAACGCGCCAGATCGGTTTCGCCCGCACGCGCGGCAAGCACGGCCTGAAGGAACGCAGGGCGTTGGTTCTTGGGATCGACGCTGGCCAGCTTGCGGCACACGATCAGCATCGCGCGGTACTGCCCCATATCGCCGAGCGTTGCGGCATATTCGCCGAGCAGCGCCGGATCGTCGGGCCGGACCTTGAGCCCCTCCTCAAACCACGGCAGCGCCGCCGCCAGCCCGTATTGCTCGCGGATCAGCAGGCCGCGAAACGCGAGCGCGCGGGCATTGCGCGGATCGAGCGCGACCGCGCGGTCCGCCGCCTCGATCGACTGGGCCTGCTCGCCGCCAGTGAAGCGCAGCGAGGCAATCGCCACCCACAGGTCGGAATCGCGCGGATTGGCCTTGAGCGCTTCGTCAAATGCCCCGGCAGCCCCCTGAAGATTGCCTTGCGCGAGTGCCAGTTGGCCGCGCACCCGCCAGCCAAGCCCGGCTGTTTCAGGGGTAAACTGACCCGCTTCGAGCATTTTGTGCGCTTCGGTGCGCTCGCCTTCGGCCAGCAGCGCTTCGCCCAGATGCGCGCGCACGGCATCCTCAGGCACCCCGGCCTTGATCGCCGCGCGCAGCATCACTTCGGCCGTAACCGGGTCGCGCCGCTCGATGGCCGCCTGCGCGTTGGCGCGCAAGCCATCCAGCCGCGTCCCGCCGCCCGCAGCCGGGCCTGCCAGCGTCAGCAGCGTGGCAGCAAGGGCAAGCGCGCGCTTAATGCTGAAGGTCGTATTGCTTGAGCAGATCATAGAGCGTGGGCCGGCTGATCCCCAGCAGGCGCGCGGTGTTCGAGATATTGCCTTCGCTGCGCGCCAGTGCGTGGCGGATCATCTTGCGGTCGGTTGCCTCACGCGCGGTCTTGAGGTTCAACGGATTGGCGCTCTCCTCGCCCGCATCGCCGAGATCAAGATCGCTGGCGGTGACGAGCTTGCCATCGGCCATGATCACCGCGCGCTTCACCCGGTTTTCCAGCTCGCGCACGTTGCCGGGCCAGGTCCACGCGTCAATCGCGGCCAGCGCGTCAGGGGCAAAGCCCTTGACCGCCGGGTTCATCTCGGCGGCAAAGCGCGTGAGGAATACCTTGGCGAGCAAGGGCGCATCGCCCGGCCGCTCGACCAGGCTCGGAATGCGCACGACGATTTCGGCGAGGCGGTAGAACAAGTCCTCGCGGAAGCGCCCGTCGGTGATCATCACTTCAAGGTTCTGGTGCGTGGCGCAGACAATGCGCGTATCGACCTCGATCGAGCGCCGCCCGCCGATGCGTTCGATCGTGCGCTCCTGCAGGAAGCGCAGCAGCTTGACCTGCAGCTGGATCGGAATGTCGCCAACTTCGTCAAGAAACAGCGTGCCCCCGCTGGCCTGCTCGATCTTGCCCTCGGTGGTCTTGACCGCCCCGGTAAACGCCCCCTTTTCGTGGCCGAACAGCTCGCTTTCGAGGAGGTTTTCCGGGATCGCCGCGCAGTTGATCGCAACGAACGCGCCGCCCGCGCGCGGGCTCGCGTCATGCAGGCCCTTGGCGAGCAGTTCCTTGCCGGTGCCGCTCGCGCCCAGCAGCATGACCGAGACGCTGGTGGCCGCGACTCGCTCGATAGTGCGCGCGACTTTGACCATTTCGGGCGCGCCCGTGATCAGGCGGCCGAGCACGCGATTGCCCTCCGGCGCGCGGTCGGCCAGCAGCCGGTTTTCCGCTTCGATCCTGTGCAAGTGCAGCGCCCGGCGCACGATCAGTCCCAGTGCATCGATATCGACCGGCTTCTGGTAGAAATCGTAAGCACCGTGCTGGATCGCGCGCAGCGCACTTTCGCGCGCGCCGTGTCCGCTGGCGACGATCACCTTGGTATCGGGCTTGAGCGCCATGATCGCATCGAGCACGGCAAAGCCCTCGCTCGTCCCGTCGGGATCGGGCGGCAGGCCGAGATCGAGTGTCACCACCGGCGGCTCTTCGGCGCGCAGCATCGCCAGCGCCGTGGCGCGGTCGCCGGCGATGAACACCTCAAAATCCTCGTAAGCCCACTTGAGCTGGGCCTGCAGGCCCGGATCGTCTTCCACGATCAGGAGCTTGGGAAGGCTCTGGGGCCGGTCCTGAATCATCATGCCACCTTTTTGTTTTCTGGCTTGTTTTCGAGCTTGCCCTGCGGGGAATGCGGATCTGGCGGATCGCCGAGCGTATCAGCGAGTTCAGCCGTCGCGGCGAGCGGAAGGCGCACGCAGAACCGGCTACCGAGGCCCTCGCGGCTCTCGACATCGAGCCGGCCATGCATCGCGCGCACCAGTTCGCGCGCCTCGAACGCCCCGATGCCAAACCCCCCGGCCTTGGTCGAAACGAACGGCTTGAACAGGCGGTTGCGCACAAAGTCCGCGCTCATGCCGCAGCCGGTATCGGCCACTTCGATCACACCGCTCAGCCCGTCGAGGCGGGTCTGGAGGAACACCGCCATGCCGGGCTGGCTCGCGTCGATGGCGTTCTGGACCAGGTGCATCAGCACTTGCTCGAGCGTCTCACGGTTGGCGAGCACAAGGCATTCCTGCGCATCGGTCACATAGATCTGGCATTCGCCGCCAGCCCCCCGGTAGCGCGCGGCGATTGCGGCGATGCATTCGGCCGCATCGACGGGTTCCAGTTGCTGGACATTGCCAGCACCGTAGCGCGAAAGCCGCGCCAGCAGCGCGCCGAGCTTGTCGGCCGAATTGGTCAGCGTAACGAGCATGTCCTTGCGGAACTCGGGGTTGTCCGCGTGGCGTTCGGCATTGCGCGCGAGCAGCGCTAGCTGGCTCGCGAGGTTCTTGATATCGTGCATCACGAACGCGATCCGGCGATTGAATTCGTCGAAGCGGCTGGCATCGAGCAGCGCAACCTGGCCGTTGTGTTCGGCGATATAGCTCGCCAGCTGCTGGCCGACCACGCGCAGCAGGTCGAAATCTTCCCAATCGAGCTTGCGCGCAAGCGGCGGACGGCCCAGCACGACGAGGCCGACGAGCCGGTCATAGTGCAGCAATGGCACCAGCGCCCAGGCCCCGTGCTCCTCGATCATCCAGCGCGGCATCAGCGCGCATTCGCCCTCATGGTCGACCCCGGCGCGCACTTCGTCCAGATCAACGATAAAGCCGCGCCGTTCGAAGAACAGCGCCGTCGCGGCGGGCATCGCCTCGGTCGGCACATCGAGCGTCGGCCAGTTCCAGCGTGCGCCAAGCGCGAGATCGCCGCCCTCTGCCGGGATCAGCATGACGCCCGAGGCGCTGTCGGTGATGTCCGCGAGCGCCTGCACCACGCGCGCATGCAGCGGCAGCGCATTGGCGCCGCCACGCCCGATCGTGCGGGTGAACCGCTGCCATTCGGCGCGGTAGTCATAGCGGTGCTGGAAGAAGTGCTTGGCCAGCATCACGTTGATCCAGCCGCGCAGACGCCCCGAGGGCACCAGCGCCAGGATCACGATTGTGGTCGCAAAAGCAAAGCCGAGTTGGGCGAGCTGGCTGACATCGCCGCCCAGCCAGGCCACCGATTGCGCCGCCGCGACCATCAGGAGCAGGTAACCGCCGATCACCAGCAGCGAGAGCGACTGGAACGCCACCGCGCGGCTGGGTGAGAAGCGCAAGGCAGACCCGCCGCGCATCGACCCCACGGCCAGCAGCAGTACCGTAAGGATCTGGGCCACACCGCGCAGCGCGGCCATTTCCACCGGCACCATGCGGCCGAGATAGGCGATCGTGTAGAAGTTGAGGTCGTAGCCCCACATCAGCGCGAGCGCGAGCGCGGTCCAGCGCACCGCATCGCGTTGCCCGCTGATCGCCCCGGCATAGAGGTTGTGGACCAGCACCAGCGCGCCGGTCGTCAGCAGCAGGCGGAACATGACCGAGAGCTGGAAGATCATCGCGGTCGCGGGCTGGAACGCCGCATAGCGCATCGTCAGCAGCATCAGCACAAGCTGGAACAGCTCGAGCATCGCCAGCACCGCCAGCACGGGCCGGACCTGCACCACGGTGGTGTGGCGGTTGTCGCGCGCGAACAGCGAATAGACCACCGTCAGCCAGCCGAGATTGCGCGCCACTTCGAGCAACTGGGTGACAAGCGCGCCCTGCCCGACCCCGGTCGCGACCAGCGCCCATAGCGTGCTCAGCGTAAGCGCGGCCATGACCGCGCGGCTGCTATCCTTGCCGCGCCGCGAGCGATCAACCATCCACACCGTCAGCAGCATCGCCGCGAACGCCGCGACGAGGAAGCTCCATTGGCTAAGGCCGGTCCATCCAAGCGGGCTGTGCATGCGCGCGTCCTCGATCCGGGCGATCAGCGCGCACCCTCGTTCCAGAGCACCACACGCAGCGTCTGGAGGAGGATCAGGAGGTCGAGGAACGGCGAGTAATTCTTGGCATAATAGAGGTCGTATTCGAGCTTGTGGCGCGAATCCTCGATCGAGGCCCCGTAAGGATAGTTGATCTGCGCCCAACCGGTGATGCCCGGCTTCACCATGTGGCGTTCGGCATAATAGGGCAGCTGCTCCTCAAGATCGGAGACGAACTCGGGCCGCTCAGGGCGCGGGCCGACAAAGCTCATTTCGCCCTTGAGCACGGTCCAGGCTTGCGGCAGCTCGTCGATGCGCAGCTTGCGGATCAGCTTGCCGATCCGGGTCACGCGCGGATCGTCCTTGGCGGCCCACTGCGCGCCCCCCTTCTCGGCATCGGTGCGCATCGAGCGCAGTTTGACGAGGCTGAAGTTCTGGCCATAAAGCCCGACGCGGGTCTGGCGGAAGAACGCGGGGCCGCGGCTATCCAGCTTCACCAGCAGCGCAAACAGCACGATCACCGGCGCGGTCAGGCACAGCAGGAGCATGCTGACGGCGATATCGAACAGGCGCTTCATCGCGCTCGAAATCATCCGGCCGGACGAGAACCCGTCCGAAAAGATCAGCCAGCTCGGGTTGACCGTATCGAGATCAACGCGGCCCGTCTCGCGCTCCATGAAAGTGGAGAAGTCGTTGACGTGGACCCCGGTAGTCTTGATCCGCAGCAGGTCCTTAAGCGGCAGCGCATTGCGCCGCTCTTCCAGCGCCAGCACGACCTCGCTCACGCCCAGATTCTCGACATAGCGCGTCAGGTTGTGGATCGCGGAGCGGTTGATCGCTTCCTTGATCACATGCGTGCTGTCGCTCATCCCGACATAGCCCACGATCACGAAACCCGATTCAGGTTTCTCACCCAGCTGGCGCAGCCGTTCGGCACGGTCGCCCGCGCCCAGCACCAGCACTCGCCGCCGGAACACCGCCGTGCCGAGCAGGCCGCCCAGCAGGATGCGGATAAACACCATCAGCGCCATCGCGATGAACATCGCGTAGAGCAAGTTGGAGCGCCAGAGCGTGCGCCCCGGAATCAGGAAATAGACGACCGAAAGCGCGATGATCCCCAGACTGATCGCCACCATCAGCCGCGCCGTGGCATAGCGCATCGAACGCAGCGAGTCCGACCCATAGACCCCGACCGCAATCATCGCGGTCTGCACCAGCACCGCGAAAATCAGCAGCGGTATCCAGCGATCCGCCACATCGCCGCCATCAATGCCGATCTGGTGCGCGCGCACCATCCAGCCCAGTTCGCCCGCCGCAATCAGCAACACGAAATCGAGCAGCGCCAGCAGGAACACCGCGTTGGGAATATAGAGTTTGAACAGGCGGATCATGGCGGCGCAATTACCCGGCTTGGGGCCCGGCTTGGGCCTCGTCACCGTGTTTTAGGCCCGGAGGGGTAAAGCGTCGGTAAATCTGACAGCCCATTTGGAGATGTTAACCGTAAAAACCCCTAAAAATACGTGCGGGCCATCGCGCCGTGCTGCAATTTTGTCGGCCCGGTTTACAGCATACACTTATGCATCGGCCGCACTGGCGAAACGGCGCATTCGCTGGCATGTTAGGGTCATGCGGCAAAAGGAACTGCGGCTCGCGCTGGTGTGCTACGGCGGGATCAGCCTGGCGGTCTACATGCACGGTGTGACCAAGGAGATCTGGTACGCCACGCGCGCCAGCCGCGCGTTTCATCAAGGCGGCCCCCCGGGGCGCGGTGCGGAAGCGGTCTATCACCGCCTGCTGGAAACCCTCGCCCAGACCCGCGAACTGGGGCTGCGGATCATTCCCGATATCATTTCGGGCGCAAGCGCGGGCGGGATCAACGGCGTGTTCCTCGCGCAGGCGCTGGCCAGCGGGCAGAGTCTGGAGCCGCTGACCCGCCTGTGGCTCGAGAAGGCGGATATCGAAGTCCTGCTCGATCCGGATGCGCGGCCGTGGAGCCGCTTCGCCAAGTTCTGGGCGCAGCCGATCGTTTGGTTCGTACTTAAGCAGCCGGGCAATGTGGTCAGCCGCACGGTCGCCAAGGGCACCCGCGCCGAAGTGCGGCTCAAAGTCTCGCACCTCATCCGCGCGCGCTGGTTTGCCCCGCCGTTCAGCGGGATCGGTTTCTCGCACCTGCTGGCCGAGGCGCTGGAGGCCATGGCGAACGAGCAACCAGCCGGCCCGCCGCTGCTGCCGCCGGGCCACCCGCTCGACCTGCTGGTCACCGCGACCGATTTCAACGGCCACCTTGAGGACCTCAAGCTCAACAGCCCGCCGGTGGTCGAAGAAAGCGAACACCGCCTTGCCATCGGCTTTCGCCGCGCTGCCGCCACAACCGGCGAAGACCTTGCCGAGCGGGCCGAACTGGTTCTGGCCGCGCGCGCCACAGCGAGCTTTCCCGGCGCATTCCCCCCGCTCATGCTGCGCGAGATCGACCGGCTCACGGCCGAGCGCGGCATGGCGTGGGCCGGGCGCGAGGCCTTCCTCAAGCGCGTGATGCCCAGCCGCTGGAAGCGCGGCCAGCTGGACGAGGTCGCGCTGGTCGATGGCGCAGTGCTGGTCAACCGGCCGTTCGCCCCGGCCATGGCCGTGCTACGCGACAGACCCGCACAGCGCGAAGTCGATCGCCGCTTCGTCTATATCGACCCCAGCCCGGACCGCATGCGCCTCCCCGATGCGACCGGGCCGGGTCCGATGGAACGCTCGGTCGGGTTTTTCTCCGCGATTTTCGGCTCGCTCTCGTCGATCCCGCGCGAACAGCCGATCCGCGACAACCTCGAAGCGCTGGAGGCCCAATCGCGCGAGCGGGCGCGGCTGCGCATGATCGTCGACAGCTTGCGCGGCGAGATCGACACCGCCGTCGAACGGCTGTTCGGCTACACCGTGTTTTTCGATCAGCCGAGCGCCAAACGCCTCACCGCCTGGCGTGCCAAGGCCCAGCAGGCCGCCGCCGAACAGGCCGGGTTCGCCTTCCACGGCTATGCGCAAGTCAAGCTCGCCGGGGTTGTCGCCGCGCTCGCCGAAGTGGTGGCCGAGGCGATGCCCGATGTGCCGCTGCGCGGCGCGGTCGAGACAGCGCTTTGGGCCCATCTCGCCACGCTGGGCTTCGACCGGCTGGCGCTGGCCAAAGGCGGCGCAACGGACGAGGCCATCGCCTTTTTCCGCGCGCACGATCTCGCGTTCCGCATCCGGCGGCTCAAGCTGCTGGCGCGGCGGCTGACGCAGGATTGGGACGAGGCAGAGGGCATCGCCCCCGCCGAGCGCGAAGCCGCGCGCGACATGGTCTACCGCGCGCAGGCGCTCTATCAGGCAAAGCAGACCGCCGCCGGGCTGGACACCGGCCATGGAGAGGATTTCGCCCAGATCGCAGCCAATGCTCTCACCCGCCCCGGCGAAGTGCTTGCCGAAATTGCCGCGCGGCGCGATCTCAAAGCCATTGATATCGCGGTCGATGCGATGATCGTTGAGGGGCTGAAGGCGATGAGCAAGCCGCTGCGCCGCCGCTTTCTCTATGCCTATCTCGGCTTCCCGTTCTACGATGTCGCCACGCTGCCGCTGCTGCAAGGCGAAGGCATGGGCGAGTTCGATCCGGTCAAAGTCGACCGCATCTCGCCCGAAGACGCGACCACGATCCGCCCCGGCGGTACGCTCGCCTGCCTCAAGGGCATCGAGTTTTTCCACTTCGGCGCGTTTTTCGCGCGCGCGTACCGTGAAAATGACTACCTCTGGGGCCGTCTGCATGGCGCGGAACGCACCATCGACCTCATCGCTTCGACAGCCGAACCGCCATTGCCGCAAAGCGTGGTCTGCCTGTTCAAACGCGACATGTTCCTCGCCATTCTGGACGAGGAAAAACCGCGCCTGACTGCCGAGCCGGACATGCTCGAACGGATCGTGGCCGAAGTCCACGCCGCGTTTGCGCAAGGATAGGGCGAGACATTTTCCCCACTCCCGCATGCGGGAGGGGCCGGGGTGGGCCCGGCTCACCCCGAGGCTTAACCACGACGGATTACTCCGTCAGGTCGCTCCACACATCCTTGAGCCGGTCGAAGAACCCTTTTGACTGAGGGCTTTCCTCGCCCGTCTCGCTCGCCTGAAACTCGCGGAGCAGTTCGCGCTGGCGGGCGGTCAGCTTGGTCGGAGTCTCGACCTGAATTTCCACCACGAGATCGCCCGAACCGCGCCCCTGCAGCACCGGCATGCCCGCACCGCGCTTGCGTAGCTGCTTGCCCGATTGGATGCCCGCCGGAATGTCAATGGCGTGACGCGCGCCGTCGAGCCCCGGGATTTCGATCTGTCCGCCGAGCGCCGCCGTCGTGATGCTGATCGGGCAGCGCGTGAGCAAAGTCGTGCCTTCGCGCTCGAACACGCGGTGCCGCGAAACGTGGAGGAAAATGTAGAGATCGCCCGGAGGCGCGCCAAATGGCCCCGCCTCACCCTTGCCGGCAAGCCGGATGCGCGTGCCGTTATCGACACCGGCAGGGATCGCGACTTCAAGCTTCTGCTCAGCATCGACCCGGCCTTCGCCGCGGCAATTGCGGCACGGGCTTTCGATCACTTCGCCGCGGCCATGGCAGGTCGGGCAGGTGCGCTCGACCATGAAGAAGCCCTGCTGCGCGCGGACCTTGCCGTGCCCGCCGCAAAGATTGCAGCGCCGCGCAGAGGTGCCCGGCGTCGCGCCGCTGCCGCCGCAGGGCTGGCAGCTTTGTGCCACTTCCACCGTGATTTCGGCCGCCTTGCCGTGGAACGCCTCTTCGAGCGTGATTTCCATATCATAGCGGAGGTCTGCACCGCGCCGCGCCTGCTGACGCCCGCCGCCGAATGCGCCGCCGAAGATCGTCTCGAAGATATCGCCAAGATCGCCGAAATCGCCGCCGCCGCCAAATCCGCCGCCACCGCCCGGACCGCCCTGCTGGAACGCAGCGTGGCCATACTGGTCATAAGCCGCGCGCTTCTGCGGATCGGACAGGCACGCGTAGGCCGCGCTGATCGCCTTGAACTTGGCCTCGCTATCGGCGCACCCGGGGTTCTTGTCCGGGTGAAACTTCATCGCGAGGCGGCGGTACGACGACTTGATCGTCTTGTCGTCGGCGCTGCGCTCGACTTCGAGCAGCTCGTAAAGATCAGTTTCGGTTGCCATCGCCTGCCCTAAAACGCCCACCCCGAACGACCGGCGCCACCCGCGCGCTAAACGCGAGTGGCGCCCGTGCTAAAGTACCCTATCAGGCCTTGTTGTCGTCGACTTCCGAGAACTCGGCATCGACCACATCTTCTGCGTCCTTCGGGGCTTCTGCACCCGGAGAAGCCGCTGCGGCCTGTTCCTTCTCATAGATCGCCTGACCCATCTTCATGGCCTTTTCGGTCAGGGCCTGGGTCGTGGCATTCATGTCGGCCACATCGCCGCCCTCGATCGCCGTCTTGGTCTCGGCAATCGCGGCTTCGATCTCGCTCTTGAGCGCGGCGTCGATCTTGTCGCCGTTCTCCTCAAGCTGCCGCTCGGTCGCGTGGACAAGGCTGTCGGCGTTGTTGCGCGCCTCGGCGCTCTCCCGCCGCTTCTTGTCCTCTTCGGCAAACTTCTCGGCATCGCGCACCATCTGGTCGATGTCGGCATCCGAGAGCCCGCCCGAGGCCTGAATGCGGATCTGCTGCTCCTTGCCCGTGCCCTTGTCTTTGGCGCTCACGTTCACGATGCCGTTGGCGTCAATATCGAACGTCACCTCGATCTGCGGCACACCGCGCCGCGCCGACGGAATGCCGACGAGATCGAACTGGCCGAGCAGCTTGTTGTCCTGCGCCATCTCGCGCTCGCCCTGAAACACGCGGATCGTCACCGCCTGCTGGTTGTCCTCGGCAGTCGAGTAGACTTGGCTCTTCTTGGTCGGGATCGTGGTGTTGCGGTCGATCATCTTGGTCATGATGCCGCCCAGCGTCTCGAT